>NZ_JAHGVE010000018.1 GCF_018835585.1 Pelorhabdus rhamnosifermentans | reverse complement strand
TTTGAAATTTGCCTCGTCACTATTACCAGTAGTGACGTTTTTTTCTGTGCCTTCGTTCATGAATTTTCACCTCCTTTGCTTGTCCACTTTAGCGTACTTTTTAACGGAATTATAAAGATCAAGTTCTACACACATACCATATAAATACTGATTTTTAGACGGTTTGTTTACGCTTACATAATCCGGATAATTAACAGTTCCATCTTTAACCTGTGACCATTCGACTGCACCATCTACAATGGGCTTCATTATTGCAATCAAGGCTTTAGCCTCATTTAATTCTCTGGTTAACTTCGATTCTTCCAATTGCTTCATCCAACAACATCTTTCTCACACGGATTGTTTTTCTCAAAATCCAATACTGTCTGCCCGGATAACTCAGCTAGTCGCTTAGTAACCAATTTGTATGCAGACTCATTCCCGTTTGATTGATATCGTAAAGTTTTGCGTATTCGTTTCAAACGATCAATATCGTTTTCATGCTCGACATCAACATACACATCTAATTTTTTATCCGCATATACACGGCGTTTTCCGTTTTTATTGTGAATTGTGCGAATCACCCGATTTGTAATATTACGGTAATGCTGCCGAATTAATTTATTTACATCAGGTCTTTCCACATACGTCTGAACATAACTGGTTAATTCATCAATAGATAGACTTGGATTACTCCGGAACAGATCTTCAAGAAAACTTGTAATACTTTTTCGTTTTGCTTTAGCCATTATTTCACCGCCTTTAATTTAGTTACGCTTTTTAAAGCACTGTTGAGTTTTTGCAGCCTATCAATGCCTGTTTCGATTTCCCCGCAAGTCACTGTAATCTCATCTGTCACAGCAGCAGGAGAAAATTTTAAATAACATCTTGCCAGTTCTTCTATTTCCAGACCAGTTGGTAAATCCAGTAGCGCACTTAAAACTTTATGTACTAATTTGGCTGCTTTTTCCTCTTCCGCTTCGGACTTTAGATATTGCTGGTAGTTTTCATCAACCTGAGCTAATTGCTGTAAACTCATGTTTTGTTGCCTTGCTTTGAACTCAGCATTTTCGCGTTTAATGCGTTCGTAATCAGGAGGTACAACCTGCACAGGCTGCTCAACGATAATTGGATCGCCTGCTGATTTTAGTTTTTGCTCAAGGACTTTATTGGCTTGATTAAGGGTTGAGTTATCTTTTTTTAATTTCATAGCGGCTTCCATAGCCCCATCGTTCTCTGCCGAAATAGTCAGTGCGACTTTTTGCAATCTATTGACTTCTTTTTCTGCTTCCTGTGCTCGGGTTTCAGCTTCCTTACGGGCTTTTATAGCGGCCTGTAATTCACGTGTGGTCATTTCATCAACTGTTTTTGTTTCGCCGTTTGGCAGGGCGTGCGGTTCGGATAGGAATGGTTCACGGTCTGGTTCCGGTAAATCCAGCAGCGCAAATACTTTTGATGACGGCAAACCTGCCAACGTTGGCACATTTGAAAACTCTCTAGCTACTTGCATAAGTCTTACAGCACTACGATAACTAATATCAACCTTTGTTTCTAAATACTCTTGCCACTCACCATGCGGCAACTGCTCTTTTACTTGATTCAACCGCTTACCAATTTCAATGATGTTCTGCGCGGTTTGCTGTTTCAGAATCAATATTTCGACTGTTAGAGTGTCAACCGTGTTTGCTGGTTCGTTCATTTGATCACCTTGCTTTCTATGATTGCTCTGACAATTTGACAACCGTATTTAAATTACTTAGGTCATATCCGTCATATTTTTTTAAAAATTCTTCTAACGAAACACGTCTTATTTTAAAACTACCTAGTTTCAATGCTGGTAAGTAGCCACGGTTAATAAGTTTATACACAAAGGCGGGATTTGTTTTAATTAGCTTTGCAACCTCCTTAACTGTGTAGAGAATATCTTCGTTCATAGAAACCTCCCTTTACACTTTAAGAAAAACATTTTACCTTTAATTTCACTGTATGTGTAATTTTTATTTAAAAAAAATTGCATCTAATGAAAAAGCAAGTTCTTTTACTAACAAGGCCAATGTATCAAGGCTGGGATTTTTCCGCCCAGCTTCAATATCACAAATCAATTGAGGGCTGCGATTGATACGTAAGGCAAGTTCTGTTTGTGATAAACATTTTTCTTTTCTTTTTGCTTTTATCGTCTCAGATAGTGACATATTTTCACCTTCTTTTTTTCTTGATTACACTTCATGTGTAAATATTATTACACTATAAGTTAAAAATAAAGTGCTGAATATATCTAAATTTGGTGATTTACTGCGATTTAATTAGAATAACAGAGCTAATCTCTTTATATCGTAACATTACTTGAAATTACACTTCAAGTGAATATTTACACTGTGAGTGTAAAATAATATACTTAAATCATTGAATAATCTATAAGAGGGGTTTTGTATGAACATTGGATTGAAAATAAAAGCGCTTAGAAATGAAAGAGGTTACACCTTAAAACAAGTGGCTGATGCTGCCGGAATTTCTGTCTCATTTGTTTCTGAAATAGAACGCGGAAAAAGAAATCCTGGTTTGGATAATCTTCATAATATAGCTAGAGCTTTAGGTGTTTCATCCGATTTTATATTGGCAGGAACAAATTCTATTAACCAAGTAGGTGACAAGCGTGAATTTGATAAACAATTCCCTAATGTAGTAAAAATACTTCGCCGCGATGGTAAAAAAATAACGCCCGAAAAAGAGCGTCTTATTGCAAGAATTATCGAAACGGCTATAGAGGATGAGTGATACTATTGGTTCCTGTCAGAGTAAGAGGTTCGATGGCACGTTCGACGGCTTATTCAATTTTAGATAATTTTAAAATCACATCGCCTGAAGTTCCTGCAAAACTTATACTAAAACAATATGGTAGATTGTTTTATTTTAGTGGCTTCTGTGAAGAATCAAGAAATGATTTTGGCTTTTGCAGATACGATGGGCATGAATATCAAATATTCATTAATAGAGATTTAGCTGGTAGTATTGGCAATTTTCCTTATGCTCACGAATTAGGTCATATTGTTTTGAATCATTTTATAGATTTTGATACAAACTACCTTTCCGATCGGCAATTATGGCTTTTAAACAGAGAAGCGGATATATTTGCAACAAATTTTTTAATGCCAGAACCATTAATATGTAAATATGTAAATATGCCTATTACATCAGTTAGAGAAATCGGTCAGTATAAAAATGGATTCGGCGTTTCTTGGGAAGCCTTAATTAATCGCTTGGACGAATTGCATTTATGTACCAGAGAAAGGATTGAAAATATATTTGCGACAGAAAAAAAGTCATTTGAACAAACTGCAGCAGCTTATAAATGATAAAAAACACAGCCCATCTAAAGGACAAGCTGTGTTTTAAATAACATAAGTTAAACGAAAGGAGTATGCTATGGAAGGTCATACCAGAAAACGTGGTGACAAATGGTATTATAGTTTTGAAGCTTCCAATGTTGATGGTAAAAGGAAAAGAATTGAAAGAGTAGGCGGAAGAACTAAAAAAGACGCGGAAGCAGCCTTACGAATCGCACTACAGGAATACAATAATGCAGGGTTACATTTTGAGCCAAGTGAAATGTCCGTCTCGGATTATATGGATTACTGGTTCAAGAACTACGTACTTATTAACTGTAAGTACAACACTCAAACTTGTTACGAACTTATAATCAAAAATCACATTAAACCAGCCTTAGGCATTTACAAGTTAAAGTCATTGACACCCGCAATTTTACAAGAGTTCATCAATGGTAAATATCTAAGCGGTTATAGTAAAAATCATTTAATGAACATAACAACTGTCCTTAATGGCTCACTTAAATATGCCGTCCACCCCTGCAAATTCATTAAGGATACGCCAATGCAATATGTCAAATATCCAAAATATGACCATTCTAAGCGTGAAATTGATCATAAAGTTATTTCAAACGATGATTTTAGCCAAATCATCGAACGTTTTCCTCTAGGATCAACCTTTCACATTCCCCTCATGATTGGCTATTATACGGGCTGCCGAATTGGGGAAGTAATGGGCTTGACCTGGGACGATATTGATTTAGAAAATGCAACAATTGATATTAACAAATTGATTTACAAACGTGAAAAGGATTGGTATTTTGGATCAACAAAAACATCTTCCTCCGTAAGAAATATTAAAATCGGAAAAACCTTGCTTACTGATTTAAAAAAGCACAAAAAATGGCAAACAGAAAACCGTCTAAAATATGGTCAATACTTTATCCAGCAGTATGAAGTTGAAGAATTAATCAATGACCAAAAATTAAGAAGAATCCACTCATTGCAAATTTCTATCAATGCTAGCGCTATGAATCCAATTAATATGATTTGTACAAAAGAAAATGGGGAAATGATTACCCCCGATTCATTTAAATACGCTGCTAAGGTAATCCATTATGAACTGGGGATAATATTTAATTTTCATTCGCTGCGACACACTCATGCAACAACCTTAATTGAAAATGGAGCAAATATTAAAGACGTACAAAATCGGCTTGGGCATGCCAACATCGAAACCACTCTCGGAACTTACACCCATGCCACCGAAAAGATGGCTGAGCAATCTGTCGATATATTTGAAAAGGCTGCGAATCAATCCTTGCCAACCAAAAAATAATTGTGTTGGCAAATGGTGGGCAAATCAACCTGGATTGATATTTTTATTACCTCTAACTACCGATTTTCCTAGCAATAAGAGCAACACACTCTACATGAAACGTCTGCGGGAACATATCTACCGGTTGAATTTCCTTTGTTTTGTACCCCAGCTCATCAAGCAAGGCCAGATCACGCGCAAGCGAGGCGGCACTACAAGATACATAAACAATACGTTCCGGCCGCATGGCTGCAAAAGTTTCCAGTACGGCAACACTGCAACCAGCACGCGGAGGGTCTACAACAATCACATCCGGCTTAATTCCTTTGCGATAAAGCTTCGGCATCACTTTTGTCGCATCGCCTGCAATAAACTCAGCATTTGTTATATGGTTCGCTTCTGCATTATCCATGGCATCCGAAATGGCCTGTTCGACAATTTCAATACCATAGACTTTTTTCGCCTGACGTGCTAAAAACAGCGAAATCGTCCCTGTACCACAATAGGCGTCAATCACTGTCTCATTTCCTGTCAGACTAGCATATTTCAAAGCTTGTCCATAAAGTACTTGGGCCTGAAGGGTGTTAACCTGAAAAAATGAATGCGGCGAAATTTGAAATGCAAGATCACCTAAACGATCCGTAATATGGTCGCTTCCCCAAATAACTTGATTTTTACGACCTAACATAACATTTGTCTGCGCTTGATTGACATTATGAATAATACTCGTGACAGCAGGAATTTTTTCAATTATTCTCTCTACTATTTGCTGCTGTTTAGGCAACTTGTCTGTCGCCGTAACAATGACAATCATGACCTTGCCTGTTGCAACGCCTACCCGCCCCATAATATATCGCAACACGCCTTGATGACTCACTTCATCATAAGCAGAAAGGTCTAATCCTCTCATAATCGTTGGTAAAACAGCGGCAATTCGATTATTGAGTTCATGTTGAATGAGACAGTTGTCAATCGGCACAATCTCATGACTTCCCATAGCATAACAACCTACAACAAGGTTGTGCTCTGTTTGTCCGATAGGCAATTGCATCTTATTGCGATAATGCCAGGGATTCTCAGCCGCAAGCGTAGGCTGAATGATGACATGATCTAGTTTTCCAATTCGCTCTACAGCAGCCACAACTGTTTCGCGTTTCTTATCAAGCTGCGATTCATAACGCAAATGCTGCAACTGACAGCCGCCACAGGCCTCATAATTAGCACAAGGTGCGCCAACCCTGTCAGGCGACGCTGCAATAATGCGAACTAACTTGGCTTTACTATAGTTTTTTTTCACTTCCTGAATCTTGGCTGAAACAGTCTCCCCAGGCAATGCCCCTGGTACAAAAATTGTATAATTTTCTACTCTCCCCACGCCTTCACCACTATGCCCCAGACCATGAATATCAATTGATACTACTTCCCCCCGCTGAACAGGCGGTTTTTTAGCTATTTTCACGTTACCATCACCTTTTCCGTTCAATAAAGCACCGCAGAGACCTGTGTAATCTCTCTGCGGCTGTTTTGCTATTTATCATCATCTTTAGTTATTTTTATGAATTGTTCGATATACTCGTTTAACTTTTTGCTAACAAGCTGATGCACTGTTCCGCGCGGATAAGTACCATCAAACTGAATGTCACCCGCTGGGACACCTGTTAATACTTCAATTCCCTCGTCAATGGTGTGAATGGGATAAATATGAAATTTTCCTGTTTTCACGGCCTCAATTACTTCATCATTGAGTGCCAAATTATTGATATTTTGATAAGGAATCATAACGCCTTGACTGCCTGTTAAACCCTTAAGCTTACAAACAGTAAAAAACCCTTCGATTTTTTGCGTAGCGCCACCAATGGGCTGCACTTCGCCTTTCTGATTGACTGAACCTGTTACAGCAATCTCCTGTCGAATCGGCAAACCTGATAAGCTGGAAAGAATGGCATAAAGTTCGGTACTTGACGCGCTATCACCATCAACTCCCTCATAGAGTTGTTCAAACGTCAAACTGCATGTCAACACAAGCGGCTGCTGCTGAGCATACTTTTCACCAATATAGCCGCTCAGAATGAGTACGCCTTTCGTATGGCTAGAACCGCTAATCTTTGTTTCGCGCTCAATATTGATGACACCTGATTTACCCATATACGTATTGGCTGTAATACGAGAAGGCTTGCCAAACATATATTCTCCAACTGCAAGCACAGCCAATCCATTCACTTGACCAACCTTTTTCCCTTCTGTATCGATGAGCAGTTTACCCTCAGCAAACATTTCTTGCAATTTTTCCTCATATTTATTTGACCGATAACGTTTTTCCTCTATGGCCTGCTTAATATACTGATCTGTTACTAGCGGACTATTATCAAGATTAGCCCAAGCATCCGCCTCACAAATCACTTCGACGACTTCATTAAACCGTGTTGTAAGCTTGGTCTGACTGTCAGCCAAACGGCTGCAATATTCCACCATGCGTGCCACCGCAGATCGTGAAAAATCTTTAAGTGATTTGCGTTTTACTGTGGAACTAATAAAACCTGCCAGCTTTTTTACATTCATAGGATTATTGTCCATTTGCGTATCAAAATCGGCATGCACTTTAAAGAGCTTGCCAAAATCTTCGTCATAAGAATAAAGCAGATGATAAAGCATGGGATTGCCAACAAGGATAACCTTGACATCGAGATCAATGGGCTCTGGTTTCAGCGAGGCCATGGCAAGCATACCATACTGTTCACCGAGATTTTCTATCGGCAGTTTCTTCGTCTTAAGCACCCGCTTGAGCGCTTCCCAGGCTCCTAAATTACTTAAAATATCTCGGGCATGTAAAATAAGATAACCGCCATTGGCCCGATGAAGTGCGCCTGGCTTAATCATGGTGTAATCGGTATGGACAACACCCATGCGTGTCTCATATTCAACGCGACCAATAAGATTATAATAAGTCGGATTAATTTCAACAACCACAGGTGCGCCTTGCGTATCTTTGTTATCCACAAGTACATTGACGCGATATTTTTGATTCACATCAGGACTGCGTTTAAACATGGCGAAAGGATTATTCTCTTCCTCGCCTGAAGAAGGTTTAAAATCATTAATATTTTTCACAATATCGCGCTGAACAGCTTCTAAATAGGCTGCTACGGTCTTATTGCCTGCATAAGTTTCATGCAAATCCTCAATTAAATGTCCGGCTGCATAAAGACCCACTTTTTCATCAAGCTGTTTTAACTCTTCCCGTACATCTCGTTCAATATGCTGCAAGCGTCTTACAACTTCCATGGCCTGATCATGAACAGCAAGTAATTTTTTTTCAATGCCCTCTTTTTGTTCCTTGTCCAGTTTTTGATATTCCTCTGGCGTAACAGGCTTACCCTCAACAACAGGCAGTCCCACAAAACCCGTACTCGACCATTGCGGCATAACTCCTGCCTGCTCCGCTTGCTCATTAAATGCATCAAGCAAAGCGGCACGTTGTTCTTGAAATTTCTTTGAAAGTGACTTACGCGCTGATTCATAATCTTCGCTGCTAAATACCTTGGATATATCTGTTTTTAAATTATCGACAAGATCTTTCATATCTTTACGAAACCGGGTACCAATGCCTGGCGGCAAAGAAAGAGCTAGCGGCTGACTGTCATTTTCAAAGTTATTCACATAGCACCAATCATCAGGAATGGACTGTTTACTTGCTGATTGCTGCACAGCATTTTTAGCATAAGTAATCTTACCTGTGCCAACAAGACCGGACATAAAAATATTATAACCGGGATTTTTATTATACAAACCAAATTGAACAGCTCTAACAGCTCTTTCTTGTCCGATCATTTCATGAGGCTCTGGGACATCCGCTGTAGTCGCAAAATCGAACAGGCTTTCATCACAATAAAACCGAAGTTGTTTTGTAGATAGTTCCTGGCATTTCACGCGCACGCAACCCCCTCTACATCGACTTTTTCATCATTTAAACAAAATTTCGTCCTACAAGTGCCTAATTTCAACCGTCGCTTTACTAGTATCTTATTTCAACTCAAAGGTATTCATGATGATAACTTTCACCAAAGTATATTTTTGAATCATTTCGTTGCACAGTCCATAACTTCCTCCAAACAAATCCAATTTTATACTAAGGGAATACCCAAAAATATCATGAGAATTTTGCTTGTGTTAATAAAGGAATGAGCCACAACTGCGCTCACAAGAGACTGCGTTTTATAATAAAGCAGTGCCAATCCAACGCCGACAACCACCATTTCAGCCAGCCAAAAAATACTAAAATGCATGGCAGCAAAAATCACAGCACTGCCAAGGGAACCGAGTGTAACGCCAAAGCGTTTCGTAAGGGGCAAAAAAGTAAACATGCGATACAAAACTTCTTCTGTAATTGGTGCCGCAAAGCCAGCAAGAAATAAAGGAACAACTAAATCCTGCCACGAATAAGCTGCTTCTACGAGGGAAACAAGTGGATGCTGACTTGGCGAAACGAAAAGCAGCGTCGTAAAGACTTTTTCGGAATAAATGCTCACGCCAAGCAACAAGATGCCGACTAAAAGACCCCAGCCAATTTGTAAACCCCATTTCTTGCTTTTTACACCGATTTCCTGCCAACTGCTGCCTTCACGCCTGACAACAATATAGACAAGCCCAAGGACTACCAACCGATCAGCTAATTCAACAACCCAAGCAGACGTCGACCAAGTGCTTGGGAAGATATATCGTACAAGCAATAAACCGCAGGCTAGCCGCAAAAAATAGACAGCAAATACATCGCGTAGTTTCCAACGGGCTCTTAATTCATCCATCACATTCTCCTCATTCCTCAATGGGATTGGTTTTCCAAAGCAGTCCCGTCCGTCTAATTTTGAACTGAACATCCCCATCAATTTGCGCTTCTTTAAATTTTCCTTTCCAATCAAAATCAATAAACTCAGGAAAAGTAGAAAAATGCGGACAAAAATAATCACCAATTGATAGAACATCGCTATTACAGCCCTGTAAATAATAAATAAGGCCCTGCAATTCCTGCGTAAATAATTCCGACAGCCGTTTCTCTAATTTTTCCCGATATTCCGGTTCTTCATAATTAATGCCGCTAGCAACACTGGTTATTTCACCTTCAAGATTTAAGCGTATATGAGCAATCGGTTTCCCCTCAACAATCTCAGTTTGAACGTCCGGCGGCCCAGAAGCCCGAAAGCGCAAATTAATTCCTTTTTTTGGGGCGGCCGGGTGAATATCTTCAATGGATATATAACTTGAAGCAAGCCGGGTTAAAAACAGGCTAACCAGCCGAGTTTGATGACTATCAAGCAGCCCCACCATCTTATCGCCAGCGAAAATGGCCGTACCGAGAAATTCTGCAGCATCACCGCCGATCCGACTAATTTCTCCAGCCACTTTTGGTACTTCTAGATAACCTTCAGGCTTTTGCTTTGTATCAGGGGACAATTTTTCAGCTTTTACTTTCGGGTTGGCACCAACATATACGGCATAAGGAGCACTGCCATAGTTCTTCATTCCGAGATAAAATTTATGCAGTGTGCTCGACAGAAAGAAGCCTGATAAGCTATCCGATTGCAGCATTAATTCATAATACTTCGCTGTTGAACTAGTAATTGCCGGCTTGTTTTTCTCTAAAAACTCTTGAGCACTCCCCTGGGTTACAGCAACATACATGGTCCCGCGGTATTCCCGAAACCGGAATAGCGGCCCGATAATATCACCTAAACCACTTTGGGCAAGTCCCTCCCCAAAAATAATCATCTTGGAATGATAAACTACCGTTGGCAACGCCACTACGGAGTTCAGTTCATTCCTTGCTTCTGCAATAGTAAAAGCTGATAGGGTAATATTAACAAAGCTTTTTGTGGCTCCCTCGCTGCTACTGCTTGTATCACTTTCGCTTCCACCTGTACCACTAATTTGTCGAGGAATCGCAAGTTGATAGGTAACAATAATATGATTATTTTCGCCTTTATCAAGACCAATTGCTACTACATAAGCTAGCTGGTCTGCTTCGTGTGCGCCGTTACAACCTGAAACGAACATGATGAAAGGCAGCAACAACAAACACAGCCATTTTCGCATTTTTTCTCCCCCCTCTGCTCCAGCTAGTACAAGAATAATCAATCATTTCGAATAAATATGATAAAGCGGCAACACTAAACTAATAACCGCACATAAAGCAATAACAAAAAATGCAACTGTTTGTTTGTTTTTCCGCAGCCAATTACCATATGAATAGGCATGTAGCGCACTAAGTGCAGCCAAGAACAATATGATATAATCCATACTAACTTCCTCGCTTCTATTCTTTTCCTGGAATGGAATTTGTTTTCCACATCAATCCAAACCCTCGAATCTTTACTTCCGCTACAACATCAATGTCAGCATCGGCATAGCGGTCTGACCACTGAAATTCCTCTAATTGTTGCATCGTTTGAAAGTTTCCCGCCATATAAAAACCTAATCCAATTACATCGCTATTTACTTCTTGCGATGCGTTAATTAAGCGGCTCATATCCTCTGTCAGGACTTGTGTAAGCCGATTTTCAAGTAATCTCTGGTATTCTTTGCTCTCATAGTTAATACCACTGCTAATACTTGTTACTGTCCCTTCAACCTTTTGCCTAATTTTGATGACGGGCCGATTATCTACGATCTGCGTTTTAATTTCCGGACGTTCTCGCGCCCTTAACCGCAGCGAGATTTGCTGCTTAGGCGACAACGGATCTTCCACAGAAATATGTCCTTCATTGCAATCTCCTAATAATATCAGGAGCGCTCTTGTTTCATTACTGTCAAGCATGCCAACCATTTTATCCCCCTTAAACAGAGCCGTCCCAACAAATTCCAGCGTACTTCCGCCTTTCCGACTTATATTTCCAGAAGTATGCGATTGTTCTTTACGCTCTGGCAGTGGAGAATCGGGCGGACGATTCAGGCTTTCTTCTTGTTTAGCATTCGTTGCAGCCAGTACAGCATAGGGAGAGGCCGTATGTTGCTTCAGACGCAAATAAAAGTTATGCAGCGTAGATACCGGATAAAAGCCGGCATCATTACTGCTTCCCATCATCAACTCGACATACTTTGCCGGTGACAAATTAAAAATCGGCTTATTTTCTTTAATAAATTCTTCTGCTGTTCCCTTGACAACAATCATAAAGCTAGAACCACGATATTCCCGAAAGCGCATGAGAGGCCCTAGTGTATCACCAATTCCCTTGCGAGCCAGCGCCTCCCCAAAAATAATGGCTTTCACATGATAAACCATTGGAGTCAAAGCGATGACCGAATTCAGCAAATTTCTAGCTTCACCAAGCGAATAAACTGAAAAGGTAAGGCTGGTAAAAGTCTGCTTACTCGCTTCAGATTGTCCCCCAATAGCCAGCGGATTGGCAACCTGATAAGTGACATTAATTTTATCCCCTTCACCTTTATCTAATCCCATGATTAATACATAGCCGATTTGATCCGTTTCCTTCGCCCCGTTGCAGCCAGTCAATAGCAGCATAATAGCCATTACCCCGAAAACTTTTAGGAACTTTTTTCCCATAAGGTGCCCTTCATTTGCTTTGATAAAGTAGCAATCAATAATGCCAGGGGAATCATGTACACAGCAATATCGTTTAAATAAATGAGCTGTTTATCAAGCCTGACAGCCTGCATAATATTCTCCGGTAACAAAGCCACACTTGTCATTAGCATGGCCAAGCAAGGCATAATCGGCCGAATAATCGGTAAATTAAGTACTCGCCCAACAAGATAGGCTGTAATAAAAAGATCGCCCGCAATTGCCAGCGTACCCAAGATGACCCAGGCAATAATGAACAAGGCTTCAACATGTTGAAAAAAACGATTTAAATAAATAAGGCGCACCAATTCGAAAAAAGGCGTAGCTTTCTCAGAACCTACCATCACACCAAATACCATAATATAAACGACCATAAAAAAACTTTTTAGAAGTACAGACGAAGTAATGCCCTTTATCAAGGACTGACGAATCGTTTTTGTGTTTTGAAAAGCCGGTGCCAAAATAAAAACAGCTAAAAAACCAAAATCATAACCGCTTCCTGTAATAGACTGCATAATACAGTGGCCAAGACCGTAGCCTTGCCAAGGCAATAATTGATAAGGAATATAAAAGGGATAAACCATCAGTGCTGCGCCCAAAAAAGCTGCAATTAAAAAGGGCATAAAAATGATACTGCAGCGCGTAACACCGCTGATACCTAAATAGCCCGTAAACAAACCGCCTAAGGCATACAATAGAACGGACAAATTTAAATCCAGCTCAGGTAAAGCCGTAATAATCGTATATTCAGCATATTGCCTGATCAACAGAACCGAATTGGCAAAAAAGATAAATAGAACCACAAACAGGACTAGACAAGCGACTTTTTTGCCAAATAACGTCGTTGCCATGGTATAAATATCGCCTTTGACTTTGGATTGCACATAAAGCATTATGCCAGCCGTAACAACCACATACAATCCGTGAAGTAACACATAAAGCCAGGTGATCTGCCCAATCTGTCCAAGCGCTATAGTCATAGCGTTAAGTGTTACCCGTGGCAAAAGCAAAATAAATATGAGTGCACTTCCTTCAGCTACACCCATCGTTCCTGTTTGATAACTCATAGTATCCTCCTGTTTCCTGATATTATTTATTGTTCCCGCTTGGATCTTCATTCAACCAAAGTCTACTATTTGGCGGTTGTCTTGTCGGATCCTTGGTGTTTAAATTATCGGGCCGCCGTGTCTGATTTGTAACCTCACCTCTTACGATTAAATCACTACCCATATCAGCCCGCGGAGCAACTGGGCCAAGATAAGGAACTCCAAAGGATTTCATGTTGACTAAGATCGCTGTGGTAAGTAAAATTCCAATGGCAATTCCGACAAGACCAAAAATAGATCCAAGGATTAAAAATATGAAACCTAAAATTCTAAGCGCTATCCCGAACCGATATTCGGGTATCGTATAGGAAGCCAAACCGCTGACTGCGACAATGATAATCATGAGTGGACTGACAATTTTAGCTGAAACAGCGGCCTGACCTAAAATAATCGCCCCAACAATGCCGATTGTAGGGCCAAGCATCCCTGGAATTCTCAGCCCACCTTCACGTATCAATTCAAAGGCAATTAACATGATCATGATTTCAAACACTGCGGGAAAAGGTACTTGTTCTCTTGATGCAGCAATTGCTAAAAGCAAATCAGTCGGTATCGCTTCCTGATGGAAAGTGCTGAGCGCCACATATACGGCTGATAAAAAGGTCGTAAAAATCGCGCCAATCACACGAACATAGCGAATCATACTTCCATAGAAAGCAGGCAAAGTAGAATCTTCAGATGAATGCAAAAAAGATACGAACCCGGTTGGAACGATGTTGACAAAAGGGTTTCCCTCCATTAAAATTGCGATCCGCCCTTCCGTAAGATTTGTCGCAACCCGATCCGGCCGTTCAGTCGAAATCGATTGAGGAAACCAAATATAAGGATGATCAACAATCAATTGCATTAGTGCTCCTGAATCGGCGAGATAATCTACTGAAATCCCTCTCAAACGGCGTTTTACTTCCTCAACAAGTTTCTCATTGGCAATTGACTGGATATACATGACCGCGCACTGCATTCGTCCCCGTTTGCCAATCACGATCATCTCGGTGATGAGATCGCTTGTTCGTAACACAGAACGCACGAGTGCCGTATTGACACGCAGTACTTCCGTAAAAGCTTCTTGCGAGCCTCGCACAACACCTTCGGTCTGCGGTGTAGATACGGCGCGGCGTTTACCGCCTCTCACTTCGATCACGAGGGCTTCCTCACAGCCCTCAATAAATAAAACCGCATCACCTCCATTGATAGAACCTTCAAGTGCCGAGAATTCCCGGATAAGCGAAGTTCGACTGTTCGGAATAACTTCTTGAATATGCTTAGCCATTAACCCCTGCAGTTTTATATGACTTGCCACTTGTGCTGAAATAAGTGGTTTTAAAATAGTTTGATGGATAATTCTCTTGTCAACGATCCCATCAATAAACACAAGCAGGGCTCCAAATTCAGGCTGGGAAGCCAATTGAAACTTTTTAAGGACAATATCTTTATTCAAATCAATGGAAAAAATTTTTCCAACAATGATTTCATTTTCAGCCAAACTAGCACTCACAAGCAGCTTATTCGGACCTAAAGCTGCTTGATAGGACAGTGTCAAGGGAACAGTTTCTGATTGTTCTTTTTTAAGGTTATTGAAACGATTCTGAAAACACGACCACTCTTTTTCATTGTGAGCACCACGAAGATAATGCTGTGTATCACCAATCATCGTAACTACTCTGCGACTCAGTCGTAACAATCGCTCCAGTTCACTCAATTCATCAAATGCTAACGGGCTTTGTACCGAAGAACGATCATCTTCCTTACTTTCATCAAGGACAAAGCGAGATGGCTGCTCAACGGGTTGATAAAGTACTTGATTCTGAAAAAAATTCCGCAATTTTTGAAAAATGGTAGTTGCTATCTTAACCAGCCCCTTGCCCCAATGAATCGTTTGATTCTATTATGTGCAATCTCATTTATTTTAGTAAAATCCAGCGAAAAATTAACACACATCCATCGCCGTAATTTATTAAGCCTAGTTTGTATAAAAACTTTTCCTGCCTCGTAAAATAGATATCTAGATATACTAAACAATGGCGATCAGCAATAACGCCGAGGAGCTCCCAATGTTTTTTACTAACAGCTTCATCCTATCATGGACAATATGGATATTACTTGCCGATAAAAGCCGTTGGCGAGAAATTTTCCCAGTGTGCTTTCTCGCTTCATATTTTGCATTAATCACGGACATACTTGTGGAATTTTACCCATTATGGGGCTATACCGGCAATGAATCGCCCTTATGGATACAGTTTTCCAATGCTCTCGGTATTTTTATTGTTGCTATTTACCTCCTTATTCAGTGGCTACCCAGAAAAAAGACTTTTCTCAAATTATTTACCTACTTGTTTGCCTGGACGTCATTTGCCGTACTAGTAGAACAAATCCACCTTGCTACAGGCCATATGTATTATCGACAATGGTGGAGTATCTGGTATTCTTACCTCGCTGACTGGTTATTATTCTGGACATTCTATAAATTTCATGAAGTTTTTAGGCTTGAAAGACTTAAATAACGACTAATTTAGGAAAAGGTACATACTATGGCAAATTATCCATCGGATGAACAACTTGCTGAAATGGTGAGGCAATTAACACAAGCACGCATTGAAAACTGGCTTGGAGAGTGCTTTGGCACTTGGCGCTGGTGGCTTCTTGTTGCATTACTGATAATGCCTTGGATCGCCTGGTTCAAACTGGTTGAAAAAAAGAAAATTGTCGAATTGTCCCTCTATGGGATAATCATCATGGTAGTTACAATTACGCTGGATGAAGTGGGTTTCGTACTATCTATGTGGCATTATCCATTAGATGTTTTCCCCATGCTTCCCCGGCTTACCTCCATTGACTACGCTTTACTACCTGTTACCTACATGCTTATTTACCAATATTTTTCTAGTTGGAAAAGCTTCTTTAGGGTAATGGCTATTGCTTCTGCCTTTTTTTCATTCATCGCCGAACCTCTCATGACATTTCTGGGGTTTTATCAGCTACTTACATGGAAACATTATTACTCTTATCCAATCTATATTGTTCTAGCACTTGCATGCAAATGGCTTACCCGAATAATTATCGATATGGAAGATAGGACGAAGGAAAAATAACTTACCAAACGAATATAACAAAAAGCTAGCACAGGTAAAATACCAGCACTAGCTTTTTGTTGTGAATGATTAAAATTGTAATTTTTTTTCTTTAGGCAGAAGCCTCTATGCTTGCAACTTCTTCTTGAGATAAAATTTTTTCCGGATCTAAAATAATAATCAAGCGTTCATCAATTTTCCCAATGCCTTTAATATAATGGTTATTAAAGTCACTGATAAAATCGGGTGCTTGTTCTAAATCTGCATCATCTAATTTCACAATGTCCGTAACTTCATCAACAATCCAACCCGAAATCGAGTCATGTACATTCAACATGACAAATTTACTTTGATCCGATCTCGGTACATCATTTAAATGAAATTTAATCCTTAAATTAAATATGTATTTTATTTGCCCGCGCAAATTGATAATACCTTCTATTTCTTTTGGCATACCCGGTAGTAGCTGAATATTAAATTTCTTAGAACGTAAAATACCATCGACAGCAGAAACCTCAATACCATATTCTTGATCATCTAATGCAAATACGACTAATTGACTACTAGCCATATCATTATCCCCTCTTTACCACTATTATTTTTCCGTTGCTATCGTATTTAGTTGATCTGTTAAACTATTAATTTCTTCCACACTCGCTGTAACTTCTTCTATGGCTGCTGCTTGCTGCTCAATCGTTGAAGTTGTTTCATTCCCCATAATGACTGTTTTATCGACAGAATTCTTTATAATTGTCGTAAGCTCTTTGATCTTACCAACAGTCTGTTTCGAATCATCGGAAAGTTTTCTGATTTCCTGAGCAACAACACCAAAACCGAGTCCAGCTTCGCCTGCTCTTGCAGCTTCGATGGCGGCATTTAATCCTAAGAGTCTCGTTTCATCAGCGATATCCTTAATAAAATCCATTACTTCATCAATTTTTCCTGTGACTGTATTCACATTTTTGATTTCATCATTTAAATTCGTTTGCGTATCACTCACATTGGAAGCGGATGCAGCCAATTCTTCCATTGTGGCAGATATCTGACTAATTCCATCACTCAGTGTTGCAGAGGCTGCTTGTAATTTTAGTTTGTGATAAGCTGATTGTGACATGCTATTTGCAACAGTAAACAGAACGTTTGCTGCTGCTGCAATACTTTCCTTAGATAATTGACGAATTTCTCTTACTGCCTCAACATAGCCATCGGCGTCAACACCAATTTCTCCAGCAATTTTTCGGAATTTTTCTTCATCAGGAACTTCTGTCATAACTTGTCCACCGAGTATTGTTCCAATCAATCGCCCTTCAAGCAGAATAGGTGCCGCAAAATCAATAAGACCGGCATGACATTCATATACTACGGGTTTACCCGTACGAGCTGCTTCTTCACCGCCCTTACGATGAGATTCAGCACACCGCTTGTCACCACATTCTGTTGAATGAGTATAATCCATGCAAAAGCGAGTATAACTGCTTGGATTGGTAACAGGATGGCCATCCGCATCAACTGTTACACTTGCCAAGCCTACCCCTTTTGCAAAGTCGTCCTGAAACTGCTGAAGAAACTCCAGATCAATCACATCGACTAATTTAAGGTGATCTAAATTAATCTCATTACCGATACCTTTTTCATTTACCTTTTGCAATTCAGCCATTATCCTATCTCCTTCTAACTATATTTGGTCGATTTTAAAATGTCTTACAATTTACCTGCTTAACTTGTTCACCCAATGTCTCAGCAAATAACTTGATTCTATACTCATCAAGCTATTTGTTAAGACATTAAAATTACATAATAGGACATTTCTCCTCTTTTTTTAACAAACTTACTCCTTTATTTTAATTCCAATTTTCTTGGAAGTCAATGCCAGTTTTCTATGATTATTGGATTAATTCCTTTTTATACTAGATTTTTTGTATCATAGAGTGCATGGAGGTGAAAGCAATTGCGACTAGGAGATCGCCTGCGGCAAGCAAGAGAAAGTGCCCGATTATCACAAGTACAAGTAAAGGGTTATACAGGAATTAACAATAAAACCTTATCAAATTATGAGAAAAATGTTAGCTCACCTGATCCTTATACACTCAAAACGTTGGCTGATTTATATGGCGTAACTACTGATTGGCTAATTAGTGGCGAACAGCCGGACTTCCAAAAATCAACCTTGGTTATTTCAAGCGAGGATTTAAGATTACTTGGAATTTTTAAAAATCTTCCAATAGAAAAAAAACAGGCTATTGAAATCTTACTATCAGATACGGAGGACTCCACTAAAAAAAAATAATTCATTCATATAGAATAAAAATATAGTGCACATATAGTTATGAGTCGATAGTCGCCGAGACGACTATCGACTCATAACTATATGTGCACAGAATATGCCTAATTGAGTAGGAGGATACCAGCCAACTACGGGATGGGTCCAATACCCTAAAGAAAAACTTGAGGGTATTGGCCGTAACGGTAGTCGGAATTAATTAATAACCGGCAGTACCATCGGTTCTCGTAGAATCCGAAGCATGGGAATGCGGGTTATTGACTTGCCAGACTGTAAGCTGAACATGGGGAAGGGGATTGATTCTTCTACAGAAAAAACAAAGACTATGCTAAATACACGATTTAGCATAGCCTCTTGATTCACATAATGTTATTGTGATAGTTACTCTACCTATTTAATCTGTTCTCGTAACATCTTATTTACCATAGCTGGGTTGGCCCGTCCTTTGGTCTGCTTCATAATCTGACCGACAAGGAAGCCAAGCGCTTTTTCCTTGCCTGCCTTATAATCGGCAATAGACTGAGGATTGTCGGCAATGACAGCATCAACAATGGCTAAGATGGCTCCCTCATCACTGATCTGAACAAGGCCTTTTTCTTTGACAACGGCTTCAGCATCTTTCCCTGTTTTCCACATTTCTTCAAAAACCGTTTTCGCTATTTTACCGGAAATGGTCCCTTTGCCGATGAGTTCCAAGAGACCGGCTAAGTGAGCGGCTGTCACAGGACACTGACTTACAGATAGATTTTCATTATTCAAATATTTAGATACTTCACCCATAAGATAATTTGCTGTGGCTTTCGCATCCACCTTATGACTCATGACTTCATCAAAATAATCCGCCATGGCACGCGTAGCCGTAATGGCGGCAGCATCATAAGAGGACAAGCCATAATCCACCATCAATCGTTTCTGACGCGCATCAGGCAGTTCAGGCAAACTTTTTCGAATGGATTCAATTTTTTCGGGACTCGTAATAATGGGTACCAAATCAGGCTCAGGAAAATAACGATAATCATCGGCTTGCTCTTTCGTACGCAAAGAAGCAGTCACACCGCTGGCATCGTCCCATGAGCGCGTTTCCTGAATAACTCGTCCGCCATCTTCAAGTACTTCCGTCTGACGAGCCACTTCATATTCCAGACTCTTTTGCACAGCGCGGAAAGAATTCAGATTTTTAAGCTCCGATTTGGTGCCTAGTTTTTCCTGTCCAACAGGACGAAGCGATACATTGGCATCACACCGCAGACTGCCTTCTTCCATTTTGCAGTCGGACACATCAATATACTCCAGAATGGACTTTATCCTTTCCAAATAAGCCTTAGCTTCTTCGGGACTGGAAATGTCCGGTTCAGATACAATCTCAATCAATGGCACACCTGTCCGGTTATAATCTACAAGAGTATAATCAGAATTCGTAATGGTACCGGCATGAACCAGTTTTCCGGCATCTTCCTCCATATGAACACGCGTAATGCCAATTCGTTTGGTCTCACCATTCACTTCAATATCTAAATAACCGTTTTCTGCAATAGGCAGATCAAATTGCGACGTTTGAAAGTTCTTCGGCAAATCAGGATAATAATAGTTTTTACGATCAAATTTACTGAAGGGAGCAATGGTGCAATTCAGAGCCAGACCGGCACGAATAGCAAACTCTACTACTTTTTCGTTCAGTACAGGCAAAACACCAGGAAGCCCCAAGCAAACCGGGCAGACATTCGTATTCTGGTCCGAGCCAAACTTCGTGCTGCAATTGCAAAAAATTTTCGTTTTTGTCTTGAGTTCCGAATGGACTTCCAGTCCAATTACTGTTTCATAAGTCATGTTTATGCCTCCCCCAGCGACGCCAGGCGCGTGTGGTAATCATTGTTTTGCTCAAACGTATAAGCCGTACGTAAAACCGTTGCTTCATCAAGGGGTTTGCCAATAATCTGTAGACCGATCGGCATATTACCAGCAAATCCACAAGGTAATGAAATGCCAGGTAATCCAGCTAAGTTCACCGGAATGGTACAAACATCCTGCAAATACATGGTTAGGGGATCACTGATTCCCCCGAGTGTAAAGGCTGTTGTAGGAGCCGTCGGCGTCACAAGAACATCGACCTTTTCAAATGCCTTGTCGAAATCTTGTTTGACAAGACGGCGAACTTTTAGTGCCTGCAAATAATAAGCATCGTAGTAACCTGAACTTAAAACATAGGTTCCAAGCATAATCCGTCGCTTGACTTCATCGCCAAAACCGTCACTGCGCGTTTTTTTATACATGTCCACAATATCTTTACCTGCTGTACGATGACCATATCCGACGCCAACATAGCGAGCCAAATTTGAAGAAGCTTCGGCAGGAGCTACTAAGTAATAGACCGATAAAGCGTGTTCAGTATGAGGCATCGATACCTCGTGAAGTTCAGCACCCAGGCTAACGAGCTGGTCGATAGCTTTATAAACGGCCTTTTCAACGTCGGCATTCATGCCTTTCACAAAATATTCCTTAGGCAGACCAATTTTGAGACCCTTTACATTCTTGACAAGCGAAGCCGTATAATCAGGCACAGCTGCCGGACTCGCAGTAGAATCCTTGGCGTCATGGCCGGCAATGGCATTCATGACAAGGGCCGCATCCGTTACATCGCGCGTAAGAGGACCAATTTGATCGAGTGAAGAAGCAAAAGCAATCAGTCCATAACGTGATACGCGCCCATAAGTCGGTTTAAGTCCGACAACACCGCAATAAGAAGCAGGTTGGCGAATGGAGCCGCCTGTATCCGAACCGATGGCCCAGATGGCCTCGCCCGCAGCAACTGCAGCGACCGATCCGCCGCTTGATCCGCCCGGAACTTTCGTTAGATCCCAGGGATTATGGGTAGGATGAAAAGCCGAGGTCTCTGTCGAACTCCCCATGGCAAATTCATCCATATTTGTTTTACCTGTCATGACAAAATCTTCTCTGGCCAGCTTCTCAATAATGGTAGCATTATAAGGCGGCACAAAATTTTTCAGCATATTGGACGAACACGTGGTGATGACATCTTTCGTACAGATGTTATCTTTCATTGCACAAGGAATCCCTGCTAACGGGGAGAGATTTTCGCCATTTTTAATCTTGGCGTCAACAGCCGCCGCTTTAGCTAAAGCGGATTCGCGTGTCAAAGTCACATAGGCTTGTACATCTTTTTCCACGGCATCAATACGACCCAATACAGACTGAGTCAATTCGACAGCCGATATTTCCTTATTTACAAGCTGTTCATGCAGTTCATGAATGGTTTTCTTCCATAACATTTAACTTGTCCTCCTAATCTTCTACCACTTTGGGAACTTTAAAGTAACCGTTTTCCACTTCAGGCGCATTTTGCTGCGCTGCTTCGCGCGGCAGCGAAGGCTTTACTTCGTCAGGACGCATAACATTTTGAATGGGCAAAACATGTGCCATAGGCTCGACATGCTCTGTATCAACCTGATTGAGGCTTTCAGCATAATCAAGCACGTCATTCAGCTGGCTTGCAAACAAATCAATCTGATCATGAGAAACTTCCAGACGGGACAATAAGGCAACCTTTTCGACATCTTTGCCGGTAATTTTCATTGTTTTCACCATCCAATTTTTGTAGAAATAATGTTAATTATAACATAAACAATCACTGAATGTCAGGCCTGACAAAAGCAAACCGCGGCATTTTCTGTCCATTAACAACAACGGTTTCATAAAACATGGCCTTAGGACGAACCCATAGTCGCTGTTCACCATACAAAGCCCGATATAAAACAAGCTGTTCCTCTGTTTCAGAATGGGTGACTTCTGTAATGATTTCATATTCATTGCCTTTATAATGCCGATAACGGCCCGGCCTGATTTTTTCTTGTTCTATGCTACTCATTTTTTTCCTCCAGCCAGTGGCTAAATTTTGCTTCCTCAATGACAACAACACCTAATGCAGGGGCCTTGTCTAGTTTACTGCCAGCTTGTTCACCTGCCACAACAGCATCCGTTTTTTTGCTTACCGATCCTGTGACTTTTCCGCCGCCCAATTCAATGGCCTTGGTGGCCTCCGTTCGCGATAAGGCCATCCGTGTTGATTCAGAAATTACACCTTGATTAACCACCGACCGCTATACCCACGGAACAGACGCTAGCCAGGTCACGTCTAGCAGTTTCAAAATCGATAGCTACAAAATTCATTATAATACCCCCTCGTACTAGAATCTACCACTAAGATGACTCTGACAGATTTATGTTACTATTTTTACAAAAATTAGCATTATCATTCTAAAAAAAATAGCGCAGCCGATAAATATTGGGCTACACTATTATAACTGGAACATTAAAGTGGCCAAAAATGGAATCATATCATGACCACCATTCCTTTGGAATATGATAATTTCAAGTTATTACATATTATACAAAGAATCATAAAGTGGCTAGAAGTAAAAAGATAAACTTAAAATGGCAAGAGTTCCTAAGATTACTAGGAGTCCGAATTTTTCGGACTCCTTCAGCAATCTTTAGTATTCCCAGAACATACGTTGAATTTCAGTGGGATCACTGGTTTTAGTTAAAGCTAGCATTAACAGAATGCGTGCTTTTTGTGCGTTTAAAGTATCTGAAGCAACGAAGTGGAGCTGATCGTCATTGGCTTCGCCGTTACGGGCAATAATGCCATTTCCGACACGAGAGCTTCTCACGATGACAACACCTTTTTTCTGGGCGTCAATCAATCCTTCTTTTACTTCAGTAAATAAACTACCATCACCAACACCAGCATGGACAATCCCTTTGGCACCAGCAGCGACAAAAGCGTCCAGTCCAACGCGAGTGTTGTTTTCATAACCATAAACGATGTCAACACGTGGCAACTCGGTCATATTCGTGACGTCAAATTCACTGTTCGTTGTATGGCGCCGCGTTGATTCTTTGTAAAAATGGGGTTTGCTGTCTTGCATATAACCTAAGTAACCAAGTTCAGGGGCACGGAATGTGTCAAGTAGAGCCGTGTTGGTTTTGGTTACATCACGAGCGCCGTTGATTACATCATTCATGCAAACTAAAACGCCTTTCCCAACAGCTTCTTTACTGCCAGCAAGGATAACAGAGTTATACAAGTTCATTGCGCCGTCAGCGCTCATTGCTGTTGGTGGGCGCATAGCTCCCACAACAACAACTGGTTTATCGCTTTTAACGACGAGATTTAAAAAGTAGGCCGTTTCTTCAATTGTATCTGTTCCATGAGTAATGACAATGCCATCGACATTGTCTGATGCCAGTAGCTCGCTAACTCGTTTAGCCAGCTTCAGCCAAACTTTGTTTGTCATATTTTCACTGGCTATCTGCGAAATTTGTTCACCGGTCACATTCGCAACATTTTTAAGCTCGGGCACGCCGTTGATCAGATTGTCCACTGGCATTGTAGCGGCAGTATAGCCGACAGTTGTCGTTGTTGTTGCGCCGGAACCGGCAATTGTTCCGCCTGTAGCAAGAATGACAACGTTAGGCAACTTAGCTGGAGCATCTGCTGCTAAAACAACCACCTGTAAACTGAACATCAATAAGCATACTGTAACAAGGACACATAGTAAACGTCTTTTCATAATATCACTCCCTATGGTTATTTTATCCATATAAATTTTACAGTGAATTTTTATGATTTACAATACTCGGATTCGTTATAATAATCAAAGTCGGATATCTGTTTCCACAGATCAGGATGGTTATTTTCTTAAATGTAATGTGATAACCAACCTATCTAATCAATCTGTATAACTCTGCTTATAAGCAACTTGAACGGCTTCGTCAGAAAATTCATGTTCCCAACGAGCTACAACAACAGTAGCAATACAATTACCAAATACATTACAGCTTAATTGCTTCACCATAGTGTGGGAATATGGCTCCGAACAGGGCCACTAAAACAAGGCCGAGAAAAATTTGACTCGTAAGACCAAGTCTTTTTTGTATTTAATCCTCAAATTGGCATTTTGTAGGCGCTTTTGTTTGATCTCTTCAGGGCATCAAATACAGTCAGCGATTGGCTTCCAAAAACTTTAGAGCAACTTCCGGAAATAAGGTGTAAGAAAGGATATCTTCCGTAGAAACATTTGAATAGCTTTTTGCAGCGAGTTCCTGCCTGGAATTTTCTAACTGTGGCGAAATGTCATCGGCTGGCCGGTGATCGATGGTTGGTTCATCGCCAAGAATAAGCTTCCGAATAGATCGATCAATAGGGGCAGGGGTACGTCCATATTTTCCCCTCACCAAATTTTTGACCTCTTCCGGAATCACTTTGTAACGGCCCAACATCACATTGAATGCTGCCATCGATCCAACAATCTGACTAGTGGGTGTTACAAGCGGCGGGTAACCTAATTCGGCGCGAACTCGCGGCATTTCGGCAATAAGTTCGGGAAATTTATCAGCCATCCCCTGTTCCTTCATTTGGTTAAGAAGATTTGATAGCATACCACCAGGAATTTGGAACTTGAGCACTTTTGTGTCTATTTCGATAGCCGTATTCAGTTTAAAAGTTTTTTCAAGCTCGCGCTTCACATTGCGAAAGTAATCGGCAAGCGGATAAAGTTGTTCTTTATTGATACCTGTATCTCGCTCATTACCTTCCAATGCAGCTACAATAGCTTCTGTGGCTGGTTGTGAGGAACCCATCGCGAAAGGGGACAGTGAGCAATCCACGATATCCACACCCGCTTCAATCGCCTTTAAATACGTCATAGACGCCATGCCACTCGTATAATGGGTATGTATATGAATGGGCACCGAAATATTTGCTTTAAGTACTTTTACCAAATTATAAGCGTTGTAAGGTGCCAAAAGGCCAGCCATATCTTTGATGCAAATAGAATCGCACCCCAAAGATACTAAATCTTTAGCAACAGCCAGAAATGTCTGTTCGTTATGGAACGGACTAATTGTATAAACGAAAGCGCCTTGTACATGAGCGCCAGCTTGTTTAGCAGTCTTAATTGCGACTTCCATATTCCGGACATCATTCAGTGCGTCAAAAATTCGCAGAACACCCACACCGTTATCTACAGCACGTTTGACGAATTCCATCACGACATCATCCGCATAATGGCTATAACCGAGAACATTTTGACCCCTCAGCAACATCTGAATAGGGGTCTTTTTCAGATGCTTTTTCAACATTCGAAGCCTTTCCCACGGATCTTCGTTTAGGAAGCGCAAGCAGGTATCGAAAGTAGCTCCACCCCAAGCCTCAATTGAAAAATAGCCGATTTCATCGAGCTGTTCCAACATAGGAACCATATCCGAAGTACGCATTCTGGTAGCAGCTAAAGATTGATGACCGTCACGCAATAACGTTTCTGTGATCCTCAAAGGATCCTTATTTTCGAACATACCTTTCCCACTTCCTAAATTATTATTGTTTGTAGTCCTTATCCGTTTCCATCAGGGGAAAACGCCGCGAAGCTTCTTCGCCGTAACTACTCTTTTCAGAGCAACCATATATGCTGCCATCCTCATGGAAACGTGGTTATCAACGTGAACTTTCCAAACTTCCTCAAACGCTCTTCTTACAACTTTTTCCAAATTGTTATTAACGTAATCTTCATCCCACATGAAAGACTCGATATTCTGTACCCATTCAAAGTAAGAAACAACAACTCCGCCAGCATTAGCCAAGATATCAGGAATAACAATAATTCCTTTTTTATTTAAAATTTCATCGGCATCTTTGGAAGTGGGTCCATTAGCACCTTCTACGATCACCTTGGCTTTGACATTGTCCGCATTTTCTTTAGTAATCTGATTTTCAAGTGCTGCCGGGAATAAAACATCCACATTGAGCGCTAATAATTCCGCATTCGTTATCATTTGAATGCCTTCTTCGGTATAGCCTTGAAGTGACTTATGATTTTTGGCGGAATACTCAATAGCAGCCTCGACATTAATCCCGTCCTTGTTATAAAGCGAACAATAAGCATCCCCGATAGCGACAATTTTGAAACCCTTTTGTCGCATAAGTTTTGCACCAATACTACCAACATTTCCGAAACCTTGAACAGCAACCGTCATATTTTCATGCTTAAGCCCCAGTTTCTCCAACGTATTGAGTAAGGCAAACATGACTCCCCGCCCAGTGGCCTCGCCTCTTCCCAAGGATCCGCCAATTTCAATTGGCTTGCCTGTTACGACAGCAGGCACGGCATATCCTTTGAGCATGCTATACGTATCCATGATCCAGGCCATCACGCGGCCATCTGTATTGACATCAGGGGCGGGTATGTCTCTTTCCGGTCCTAAAATAGGTAAAATTGACGCCGTGTAGCGTCTTGTCATGCGTCTTAGTTCCCCTTCAGACAGTTTCGAAGGATCGCATTTGATAGCCCCTTTCGCACCACCATAAGGAATATTTACAACCGCGCATTTCCATGTCATCCACGCCGCCAGTGCTTTCACTTCATCTACATCACACTGAGGATGAAATCGAATACCCCCTTTGCAGGGCCCTCTGGAACTGCTATGTTGGATCCGGTAGCCTTCAAATATTTCCGTATGTCCATCATCCATAACAACAGGCACAGAGACGATCAATTGCCTTTCCGGAGAACGAACTGCTACGTAATCATTATACGTATACCCCAAATTTTGAGCCGCTTCATCGAGAACCTCTAGCATATTTTGATAAGGATTGTACATTTCAGACATAATCTTAACCTCCTCAATAATATTTTAGATAGTAAAGCCGCTGCAAATGAAAGATTATAAACCAGCAACTGCTTCGGCTACCTTTGTTGCTAAACCATTCATTTTCTTTATCGGCACTGCACAGACCGCAATTCGCAGCCCTTTGGCAAGTGGCACGGCAAATATATTGTTTTGCTGCAACAACTTACTTACCCCCGTTGGATTTGTAGTCGGTACACTGAGGAAAAATCCGCCGGAATATGGTAAGCACGCCAATTTAGCCGCCTTAGCTTCTTCAACAAAAACACTCGCGCGTCGTTGAAGCAATCCTACATATTGTGATCGTTCGCGACCAAGTTGAGTCAACAATTCTGCTTCCTTATAGATATTTGCCATCACTTTCATGCCCGCACGACTGACACTCGACCACCTTGTTCGACAAGTGATTGTTGTTGCATTGACAAATTCATCAATCACATTCTTGTCTGATGACACACCAATGGCCGCCCCTGTGCGTTGTCCATACATGGTAAATCCTTTGGACATGCTAAAAGCAAAAGTAACCAATATATTTTTCGATAAATTACTAAACTTCTTGATAAAAGCTCTTCCCTTATCCGCATTGGGTAAGTAATCCATGTAGGCGGAATCAATAAGAAGTACAATCGTTTTCTGGCCCACAGCATAGTGTTTAATAATATGAATTACCTGATCCCACTCTGGGTCAGTCAGGCTATAGCCTGTAGGATTATGGTTAGGCGTATTCAAAACTATGACGAGATTATCTTGCTTTATAATCAATTCATGAACTTTTGCTTCAAATGATTGGATGTTAAACCGTAGATTCTCATCATGAAGCGCAAAGGTTTCTAATCTTCTCGTGATATCACTACAAATTGCTGTATATGGCTGCCAATACCAGTCGTGCGTTAAAACGGCATCGCCAATATTGGAATAATTCCAAATGATATTATGTACCGCTCCGGCACCACCGGCAGTGGCTACAGCTTCAATATAACCCTCAGGCTTATAATTACCGAAAGTCTGTTCAATGGTGGCCGACAAATATTCCGGCAACCCTCTCACACTGCCATAAGCAGCAATGTCGTCATTTGACAAGCTCCGAAATGCTTTTTCTACGGTTGGAAGAAAGACTATCTTTGCCTGTTCATCGCATAATGTGCCAATCGTTGCATTGATCACCTCTTCTTTGCCGTATTTAGCAGTTGCTCGCCCGGCGGCTGCAACTGCATCAAAAACTTCATCAATAAAAACTTTTCCCTGAGAATGCACTGCAAGTCTGCTTTGTGACATACGTCCTCCTTTGTTCATTTTTTTGAAAAACAATAGACAACCATTTATCAATATCTGTTCTCTGATGCGATAAAAGTCTAGAACATCACCTCCACTATCGTATTTTGTATTTTGCACTTTGTATACAATGTTTAACTATTCTAAATATAGTCTTTATTCACTTATTTGTCAACGAAAACTAAACTTTTTACTCCTCTAAAATTTCTTAGCTACTTTATTAAAAATGAAGCTTATCTTTTAATACAAATATCACAAATAGAGATACATTCGCTCGCTGGAAAAACAAAGAGGCACTTTTATGTGCCCCTTTGTTTTTATAACTCTGCAAATATGAAGTTAGGTAAACTTTTTTAGGTTTGAATATTAAGTTTCTAACAAATGGATTTGTGGCTACTTAACCATTGCAAAGAAATCGCTTTCCGAAAGAACTTTCACACCTAGCGCCACTGCCTTATTCAACTTATCTCCAGCCCCCTCACCTGCCAGTAAATAAGTCGTTTTCTTTGACACGCTGCCCGTAACGCGTCCTCCATTGGCCTGTATCAGTCGAGAAGCTTCTTCCCTTGACATACTAGGCAGCGTGCCTGTTAAAACAAATGCAGCACCATTCAGGCGATCATCAGCTACATGTTGAACAACTTTTGATTTCATATTCACGCCTGCTTGTTCGAGTCGCGCAAGCATCGTTTGGGTTTGGGGTTGAGCAAAAAAAGTTGCAATTGCTCTAATGCTTACGTCCCCAAGACCTTTAATATCGCCATTTTCCTGTAGTTGTTTCTCAACATCGTTTAGCTGTTCTTTCAGATCGCTCAGCTGCTTAAGATCCTCTTGGTTCTCTGAAATTTCCAATCTTTTTTCAAGCTTTTTTTGTTCTTTCTTTAGTTTTTTCCTGTCATCTTTCAGTTGTACATATTTTTCATAACTAATGTTTGCAATAGCATATATGTCAGGAAAATGTTTCTCCAAAATATCCCCGGTATGTTTACCGATATTAATTATACCAAGCCCATTTATGAGGCGAGCCAAATTCTGATCTTTTGAACGCTCTATAGCCTCAAGAAGATTATCAGTACTAGCAATATAATTAGGCTCTGCCTGCTTACGCGGACGGCCATCCTTACGAACAGCTACTTTCTTACGTGGGCGTGTAATAATGCCACTCGCAAGAAACTCTTCCCGATGATTTTTGAGGTAATAAATATCAGCTATATCCTTGATGTATCCCTTACTCATAAGCGCATGAACAGCGGCCGGACCAAATCCATCTATATCCATTGCCCCACGTGAGGCAAAATGCATAATAAGTCTCACGAGTTGCGCCGGACAGTTTATCCCGCTGCAGCGAATATCGGCCCCATCGTCACTTCTAAAAGCAGGGGCTCCACAAACCGGACACTTGTCAGGAATTTTAAACGTAATCGTTCCCTCAGGGCGTTCTTCTTTTTCAACCCTTACAATCTCCGGAATAATTTCCGCAGCTTTACGTACAACAACTGTATCGCCAACACGTATATCTAACCTGTCAATCTGATCCTGGTTGTGCAAAGATGCTCGCGACACTGTTGTGCCTGCCAACCTGACCGGCTGTAAAATAGCTAATGGCGTTAATCTCCCAGTTCGCCCCACATTAACTTCGATATCTAATACCTTCGTTTGCTTTTCTTCGGGAGGGTACTTGTAAGCAACCGCCCATCTGGGCGCTTTTGCAGTGGCACCCAACTTCTGTCGATCCGCTAAATTATCTACCTTCACAACCGCACCATCAATGCCATACGGTAATTCGCCGCGTGTTTCACCTATTGAAGAAATAGCATCCCATGCATCTTTCTCCGTGACACATTTGACATATTGTATCACCGAAAACCCCTGTTTAGACAGCCAATCAAGCGTCTCTGCATGCGATGCAAATTTTTTTCCTTCAACCGCTTGAATATTAAAAATAAAAATTGATAATTTTCTTTCGGCAACTACATTCGAATCTAATTGCCGCAAAGTACCAGCAGCACAATTTCTAGGGTTGGCAAATATTTTGCCCTCTATTTCTTCTTGGCGTTCATTGACAGCCTCAAACGCAGCATCGTCCATATACACTTCGCCACGCACTTCAAGGTAAGGAAGTTTTTCGGATATTTCTAGTGGTATGGAACGTATCATTTTAAGGTTTTCAGTTATGTCTTCACCATAACTTACTCCATCACCACGAGTCATTCCCTGTACAAATTTTCCATCTTTATACCGCAGCGAGACAGAAAGACCATCAATTTTATGTTCAACAGTAAATACTGGACTATCGAGTTCGTTCTGCATCTTTCTTATGAAGTCTACTATTTCATCTTTTGAAAATTTGTCTTCAAGCGAAAGCATGGGAACATCATGAGCGATTTTTTTAAGATCTCGTTTAACTCTGCCACCAACTTTTTTAGTAGGTGATTCCTGCATTACTAACTCAGGGTTGTCACGCTCAAGCTCTTTAAGTTCGAGTAACATTCTGTCGTACTCATAGTCACTTATTACCGGCGCGTCCTCATCGTAATACTTACGATTATGATATTCGATCTTGTCTCTCAACTCTTTAATACGATTTTGTGTGTCCATTTGATGTCCTCCGCTTCGTTACTGTCTAATTTACTGTGGCTAAGCTACAGTAAAAAATGGTATTTCATCATTCATAAAGAACATACATCTAGACAATTTCCGTTTTAAACATAAATCACCATCACCGCGTGTCACTCCCTGTCTGAGCACTCCCTCTTATGCTCGTGTTAAAGGCGCATATTTTACCATAAAAGGTTTAACGCCTACTGCCGGAAAAGCAATGGTAATCTCCTGTTCTTCCCCTGTTCCTTTCACGCTGACTACCGTGCCTGTGCCGTACTTTACATGCTGCGCTTTTTCCCCAACCTTCCAGTCGAAGGTACTTTTCACATTTGATACAGACGAACGGATGGTAACCGCAGGAGGCAATGAAAAGGAAGGCCGCTGACCCGTACGCACTGGCGAATGCATGTCCCTGCTACGCGTAGCTGCAAAAGAGGTTGCCTTGGCTTTGATTTGCCGATCAACCAGTTCAGGCGGAATCTCCTGAATAAACCGTGAGGGCCCTGACATTTGCGTCCGACCATAAATGGTTCGCATTTTAGCGCTTGTCAAATACAACTTTTCTTTGGCCCGCGTAATTCCCACATAACACAGTCGACGTTCTTCTTCTAACTCCTCTTCATTCATTAAAGCCCTTGAATGAGGGAAGATGCCTTCTTCCAGCCCAATGAGAAAAGCTGCACGAAATTCCAGACCTTTGGCTGAATGGAGCGTCATTAAGGTAACCTTTTCTTCGACAAACTCAGCCGTATCCAAATCTGATACAAGAGCGACACGTTCAAGAAAATTTTCCAAATTATTTTCCAGTTCCTCGTCTTTCGCAAAATCACGGGCCACAGTTAAGAGTTCTTTAATGTTCTCAATACGCGACTCGCTTTGATCTGTACCTTCTTGTTGTAATTCTGCCAAATAACCGGACGTTTCAATCACTTTTTCAATAATATCCCGCACAGAAAGCGTATTTAAATCGCCCATAAGCGTAAAAATCAATGCAGACAAATCTTCGCACTTTTGTTTTACCTTGGCTGTGAGCCGTGGCACCTGATCGGTATTAGAAATGACATCGAACAGGGTAAGATCGTTTTCTGCCGCCACAGCCAGCATTTTATCGATGCTAGCCGCACCAATCCCGCGTTTGGGAACATTAATAATACGACTTAAGCTTACCATGTCCGCCGGATTATAAATTACTTTTAAATAAGCCAAAATATCTTTAATTTCCTTACGGTCGTAGAATTTCAGTCCTCCCACCATCGTATAAGGAATGCCCTGCCTCATAAAAGCTTCCTCAATGACACGCGACTGCGCATTTGTCCGGTAGAGCACAGCCACATCACCATAAGGAATCTGATGAATACTATTCAACTTCGTAATATTCTCTGTCACATACTGCGCTTCATCCCGTTCGTCATAAGCCAAATAATAAGGAATCGGTTCGCCTTGCTCTCGCGTACTAATTAGTTTTTTCGGTTTCCGATCAGTATTATTCTCGATGACGGCATTCGCTGCATCCAGAATCGTTGTCACAGAGCGATAATTTTGTTCCAATTTAATCACAACGGCATCAGGATAATCCGACTCAAAATCAAGAATGTTACGGATATCGGCACCGCGCCAGCCATAAATACTTTGGTCGGCATCGCCTACAACACAGATGTTGCGATGTTTTGCCGCCAACAGCCGCGCTAACTGATATTGCGCCCGGTTGGTATCCTGATATTCGTCAATTAAAATATAGCGAAACTTTTCTTGGTATTTTTCCCGTACGGCTTGATTTTCTTCCAGCAAACGCACCGTAACCATGAGTAAATCATCAAAATCTAAGGCATTACTACGCAGCAACTTATCGTGATAAAGCTGATAGATCTCCGCTACCTTTTGGTCATGAAAATTATCGGCGGCATCCGTGAACTCCCTCGGCCCCTGCAAAGAATTTTTGGCATTGGAAATGGCGGCAGCCATGGAATTGGCCGGAAAATGCTTATCATCGAGATTGAGTTCTTTTAAGCAATTCTTTATGACATTTAACGTATCAGAGCTGTCATAAATATTAAAATTACGACTATAGCCATTGACATGATCAATTTCATAACGTAAAAATTTCGCACAAAAAGCATGAAATGTACTCAGCCAAATGTCTTTGGCCGCCGTTCCCACAAGAGCAGCTACACGATCTTTCATTTCAGCCGCTGCTTTATTTGTAAATGTAATGGCCAAAATCTGCCATGGCTTTATTCCCTGCGCAAGCAATTGCTCTGTACGCGCATCAAGATTATTTAACGCTTGAGGTTGCTGAACCACTTGGCGAAGTACAGCCATATCAGCCGCAGAAAAATAAGCCGGCGGCAAATCTTCTGCTTCATCGTTTCCATAACGAAGCAAATAGGCAATTTTATGAACTAAGACCCGTGTCTTACCACTGCCAGCTCCTGCCATAATGAGTTGCGGTCCCCTTGTTTGGATGACAGCCTGCTGCTGAGCACCATTGAGTCCCGCCAAAAATTGTTCTTTTAGCTTTCCCCTTAATAACTGATATTCTGTAATTTCCGATTGATTTAATGCCAAAATCGTTCACTACCCCTTCCAATACGCCAAATGACACATTTGCTAAACCCTAACTGTAAATTATTCGACTCAATTGATTGTAAACCTGCCCCTAAATAAGAAAAGCCTAGACAAGAGCAGGACTGTACAGTTCCTTAGGAACTACACAGTCCTGCTCTCAAGCCCCTTCGACTCCAATCAAATCATTTGAATAAATACATCCATGACACCGCCACAGACCATACCTTCATCAGCGGCAACAGACTGCAGCATATCCACTTTATAAACAAAAGAACGCCCTTCATCCATGGCAGATAACGCCTGTAAACGAACTGCCGCTTCGGCGCAGCCGCCGCCAATGGAACCGGTCATAGCCCCGTCAGGCTGGACAACCATTTTACTGCCCGCCTTGCGTGGTGTCGAACCCCAGGTCCGAATAATCGTCACTAATGCACCTTTTTGGCCTGCTTTTTGTAACTCACATACCTTTTCAAGCACTTGTTTATTCATGATGTTCAGCCTTTCCTGTTTGAGTGAGAAATCGCAGTGATCCCTGATTAAAGACTGCAATAATTTCAGCAGCAATACTTAGTGCGATTTCGGCAGGCATTGCCCCGCCAAGATCAATGCCGATAGGTGCATAAACTTTTTGCAGCAAAGCAGGTGAAAAGCCTTCTTCAACAAGCAAGTGGACAATTTCCCGAACCCGGCGCTTACTGCCGATCATGCCGAGATACCCAACCGGGATGGCTAATATTTTTCTTAAACATTCCAGATCATAGCGATGGCCGCGCGTCACAATGACAACAGCCGTCTGGTCATTCATTTCAGATTGCAAATCCGTAATGCCTTGAGCAAAGCTATTGCACACAACTCGCTGAGCCTCAGGGAACCGCGCCTCATTGGCAAAATCAGGTCGATCATCCACAACAGTCACATCAAAATCAAGTTGTGCTAAAAATTGCACAAGGGGCTGACTAATATGACCGCCGCCAAGAACAACAGCTTTGCGCCGATCCAACCACTTGTCCCAAAAGACCTGCTGTTTTCCTTCAGCAAATTCAAGTAAACGGGGACCTTGCCACACCTGTTCCTGAAGATGCCGCAACACTTCATCTGTAAAATTTTGATCAATGAGACAACCGTCGCTACGCCCATCAGGATAAAGAAGCAGCATCTCCCCCACAGACTGAACCTGGTCAGGCAGGGCTCGCACGAGTGTTAGAACTTGCACTTCCGGATGATCTTGGGTTGCCTCAAACAATTGTTCAAACTGCGCCAATTTGATTCCTCCTCTTGACTACTCGCCAGTCAATCTACTCATAAGCAAGGCTTCCAGCACGCCGCCACCAACGGCTCGGGCCTTATCAGAAATAGTAAAACAGTATTCCCGGCAACTCCGTGGATCAATATCCCCGATTTTCATCCCCTCCTGAACGGTCAGGCCACTTCTAAGCAACCCTCTTAAAACACCGCCAATCTTAGCAGGCACAGGCTGCTTCTCCACAGTTGCAACGACTTCGCCTTTTCTTACAATATCACCAATATTCTTCATGCCTTGAAAAACACCTGCACAAGGTGACTGGAGCAACCGTTCAATCGTATAACCACCAATATTGCCAGGAATGGCTGTATTGGGAGCAGCCGTCCCTGACAAAAGTACTCGTCCCAAATCATGACCGCGCTTGGTCTCTACAACAAAATGCACATCTTTCCCTACGGTAAATCCCGGCCCTACGCCAACAACAAGCGGAGCATCTGTCAAAGCCGTCGCAATATTACGCTTGGCGAGAATGGCATCCACAACAGCCGCCCAGTTTCTTTCTTGCACACACCTTCCTGTTTCATCGACAACAACAGGAATGGCGTCCTGTTCAAACGTGGCAGCAAGACCATCCATTTCCGTGCGCACGGCTGTAACACCTTCCACCTCTGTCCGTCCTCGATAGACAGCCTCAGCAAAAGCTACGGGACGCCGAATGACAGTGGGCTGAGCAAGCTCAGTCATGACAACAAGAAAACCCGACCGATAAAGCCGATGGGCGATCCCTGTGGCTAAATCACCTGCTCCTTTGATTAAAATCAATCTACTCATGGAAAACCTCCGACTAGGAACACAAATTCTCTTGATAGATTTCTTGCTCAGCCTCGCTCAATCCTTTAAGGACATTAATTTTTTCGTCATTTAGTTTGAGCTAATTTTTTACAGTCTCCGAGTAAAAGGGTTTGCGGAACAAATAACGCCCGCTAGGTTCTTCTTGCAGCTTGCCACTGACGACGACTTGTCTGCCGCGCAAAAAAACATGACGGGCCTTTCCTGTCTGAGCAAACCTTTCATAAGGTGTGTAATCCACGCGCTGCCGAAGGGTTTCCTGACGAATCATCCCACGATAAGTCGGGTCCCAAACAACAATATCGGCATCACTTCCTGGTGCAATCGTCCCTTTTTGCGGAAACAGGCCAAATAGTTTGGCCCCATTTGTAGCTATTAATGCCACAAACTGATTCAACGTAATCTTCCCTGTCAGAACGCCATAAGTATACATCAATCCCAGGCGATTCTCCACACCTGGTATGCCATTAGGAATTTTACTAAAATCATGGATTCCCAAGTCTTTTTGTCCCGCATAATTAAAGGAACAGTGGTCCGTACCCAGTGTATTAATTGCGCCACGACTCAGTCCCGTCCATAACGCCTGTGTGTCACTCATCAACCGCAGCGGTGGTGACATAACGTATTTAGCCGCAGTAAAATCGTCTGTCTCATAACAAGACTCATGAAGCAGCAAATATTGAGGACACGATTCTGCATACACTTCTACACCACGATTTCGCGCAGCAGCAATGCTTTCTAAAGCACTAGCGCAACTTACATGAACAATATAAGCAGGAGCACGCGCAATTTCTGCCAAGGAAAGCACACGTGCTACAGCTTCCTGTTCCGCAGCAGCAGGATGGCTAATCGGATGATAGCGCGGAGAAACCAGACCTTGCGCGAGTTTTTCCTTGATTAGTTGACTAATAACATCGCCGTTTTCACAGTGAAATGCCATCAAAGCACCTATTTGGGGGCTGCGCTTTAATGCGGCAAACAACACACCATCATCGACTTGAAGGGTGCCTTTATAGGCCAAATATAATTTGAAGGATGAAATGCCCTCATCATGGACTAAATGAAACATTTCTTGCTCTATCTGCTCATGCCAGTCTGTAATGGCCATATGAAAACCAAAATCGCTATAACTCTTACCGACTGCTTTCTGCTGCCAATTTTCCACGGCCTGCTGTAATGTCTCTCCCTTATTTTGTGTTGCAAAATCAAGAATCGTCGTTGTTCCGCCAAGCACAGCCGCCGCCGTGCCACTGGAAAAATCATCCGCTGTCACCGTTGTACCTGTATTTAAGTCGAAATGCGTATGTGTATCGATCCCACCGGGAAAAAGATAACAGCCGTTTACAGAAATAACCTCATCGTCCGGTTGAATCACCTGCGATCCGATGGCCGCAATTTTTTCACCCTCTAGTCTCACATCGCCTTGATAACAATCTGTCGCAGTTACAACTGTCCCGCCTTGTAAGACAATTCCCATCTTATCTGCCACCCATAAGCAGCGTCATAACAGCTTTAGCCGTATGAATCCGATTTTCCGCTTCATCATAGACAATCGAATGAGGGCCGTCAATCACAGACTCTTCTACTTCATTATTCCTGTCAGCAGGAAGTGCATGCATGTAGAGCACATTTTTATCAGCTGTCGCAATTTTGGCCTGGGTGCATTTCCAGGATTTCTGCGCCATAAGCTTATCATCAACAACTTTTGCAGCACCAGCTAAGCTGGCACCTGTTTGATCCGTAACCCAGTTGCCCCAATTTTTCGGAATGATCACATGAGCCCCTTCATAGGCCTGCGCTTCATTGTCCGTTACAGTTACAGTGCCGCCATATTGAAACGCATTCGCTCGCGCTTGCTCAATGACCCACTCAGGCAGTTCCCAGCCTTTCGGATGGGCCAGTGTGACATCCATACCATAGCGAGGAAATAACAAAAGTTGTGAAACAGGTACTGAAATTGGTTTTTTATGACTCTCCGCATAAGCCCAGATAATCGATATTCTGGTCCGCTTTAACGAACCAATTTTTTCTTTGAGTGTCATGAGATCGGCTAGTGCCTGGAAAGGGTGATACAAATCGCATTGCAGATTCATAATAGGCTTGGTTGACCATTGGGCCATTTCATTCAAATATTTATTGCCATACCCCCAATTGCAATAACGACAGGCAATGGCATGACCAAATCGTGATAAGATGATCGCCGTATCTTTAGCTGTTTCACCATGAGCCACTTGCATATTGCTTGCATCAAGAAAGTTGGCATGTCCACCAAGCTGGGCAATACCAGCTTCCATAGAATTTCGCGTGCGTGTCGATTGCTCAAAAAACATCAAAAACATTGTTTGATAGAGTAAATAAGGGGTGGGAACACCCATAGCAAAACTTTTCTTGAGGTCAAACGACACGTCAAGCATGCTGTCAACTTCTTCTTTTGTAAAATCCTCTAAATTAATAAAATGTCTGCCACGAAATACAGTTTGCATAAAAATTTCTCCTCCATCCCATTTATCTCATTCTGAGACTCCCTGTTTATTCCTAAATCTCCTCAAAATTCCATCAGATTTTCCGTAATCTTCGGCATTTTCTTCGCATACTCGCTAACATAAGATTGAGGAATGACGGCGTACATAGCGGCTGCTCGGACAAGTTCCGCTTTCCAAGTTTTTTCATTCGGTGCATGCGCTTGATTTTCGTGCCCCGGTCCAAAGCCAATACAAGGAATCCCATAACGTCCCATAATAGAAACACCATTTGTTGAAAAGGTCCACTTATCTAATTCAGGAGCTGCATGGAACAGCGCCTCGTAAGCTTTCATCAGTAGTGTGCATACGGGATGGTCTTCTTCAATCAACCAGGTTGGAAAATAGCATTCCGTCGGATAAACAAGCCCGGTATAAGCCGGACGTTCATAAGTATACAGACTCACTTCAGCCTTAGCCGCTTGGACGCTTGGCAGGTTTTTGATCTGCTTGATAGCAAATTCGCCTGTTTCTCCCGCCGTAAGCCTCCTGTCAATGGAAATCCAGCATCCATCCGCAACAGCGCATCGTGAGGGAGAAGTAAAGAATACTTCTGATACAGTAAGTGTCCCCTTGCCAAGAAAAGTATGCTCAGTCAGATTCTCATGCAGCGCACGGAGTTCCGTTAAAATAGGTGCCATTTTGTAAATGGCATTGTCGCCCCGCTCAGGCGCACTACCGTGACAACTGACACCCTTCGTCGCTACTTTAATCTCCATGCGACCGCGATGCCCGCGATAAATTTTGCCATCCGTCGGTTCCGTCAGCACAACAAATTCCGGCTTAATCTTATCTTCCTGAAGAATATACTGCCAACATAGCCCATCACAATCTTCTTCCTGCACGGAGCCGACAATAACGAGTGTATAGTCGTCTTCCAAACCCAGTTCTTTAATAATTTTTCCGGCATAAATCATGGAAGCCATACCGCCCTCTTGATCACTGGCACCACGCCCTCCAATCACAGCCTGATCCTCACACCCTTGATAAGGATCAAATCCCCAATTAGCGGGATTTCCAATACCTACTGTGTCAATATGAGCGTCCATGGCGATTACGTGTCTGCCATGTCCCAGATAACCCAGGATATTCCCCATCGGATCAATCTCAACTTTATCAAAACCCACTTTTTTCATTTCCCGTTTAATCCTTTGAATCACTTGTTGCTCGCCACAGCTTTCGCTGGGGATGGCAATCATATCCCGCAAAAATTGCGTCATATCCGTTTCATATTTTTGGGCAAGTTCAAAAACTCTTTGAAAATTATCTTTCAAGATACTATCCCCTTCCCGATTGAGCTTGTTTCAACAAACTCAATTCAAGCAATATAAACTATATGCTTTGCAATAATCATGCCAAGCTCGTTCTTATGACTCCCAGCGAAAAATCGTATGACTCTAAGCAAAAGTCAAGGAAAATATGATATTTCTGTCTTATTTTGATACATTCTCACTGTTCCTCGTTCGAAATACATACAGGTACAATCCGATGTTGGTTAACATCTACCAACCCTTTGTCAGTCAGTTTCAGCGACGGAATCACCGGAAGACTGAGAAAGGCTAAGGTCATGAAAGGATCATAACACTCTTTCACGCCCAAACTACGGGCGAGTTGTTGCAAAGCAGCTAACTCTTCTCTTACCGTGTAAATATTCCTGTCAGACATTAATCCTGCCAGTGGTAGCGGCAGAGTCCCCAATACTCGCCCTTCCCTGACAAGAGTAATGCCGCCCTGCACGCGATTGATTTCCTGTACAGCCGCAATCATATCTTCATCACTCGCCCCGACAACAACCAGATTGTGTGAATCATGTGCAATCGTAGTCGCAATGGCACCACTTCTTAAACCCAACCCTTTTAAGATGCCCACCCCAACATTGCCTGTCCTATTATGGCGTTCAAAAACAGCGATTTTTAATAAGTCTTCCGCCGCGTCAATCCGTAATTCGCCATCTGAAACAGGCATCTCCATTTCCAACGTCTCGGTAATCAATTCATAAGGTACCAGGCCGATGACTCTGGCCCAGGACGAAACAGCGTCAATACGCAGCTGCCCCTGTTCTACCCTGCCTAAATGTACCGTATCCCGAACCACTGTATCATCAATTTTGGGGACAGTCACGGTTGTCCGCCCCTCGCGTGCCACAATGTGGCCATCTTTTAATACCAGCTCAGGCTGCCAGACTGACAAATCAGGAAACGCCAAAATATCTGCATGGTAACCAGGGGCAATAGCTCCCACATCATCGAGATGAAAATAGCGGGCCGTATTAATTGTTGCCATTTGAAGAACTGTTGCTAAGTCTGTCCCTGCTTCACTAGCCAGTTTCACCATATAATTAATATGTCCGACAGTAATCAGATCTTCTGGATGACGGTCGTCTGTCGCAAAAAAACAGCGGCGCGCCGTATATCGATTAAGGATCGGTAGTAAATTCAGCAGATTTTTAGCTGCCGAACCTTCACGGAGCATGATAAACATCCCCTGGGCCAGTTTTTCCAATGCCTCCGCTGGTTTCATACACTCATGATCAGAACGGATACCCGCAGCAATATAGGCAGTCAAATCTTTGTCTGTCAGACCTGGCGAATGGCCGTCAATAATTTTGCCATCAGCCAAATAAATCTTTTCCAGCACTGTTGAATCTTGGGCCAGCACACCCGGATAATCCATCATTTCTCCTAACCCCAACACACGTGGATGATGAATAAACTCCTTAAGATGGGTTGCCGCTAAATTGGCACCGGCATTTTCCAATCGACTGGTTGGTACACAGGAAGGCAGCATGATATAAACATTGAGAGGCAAATATTCCGAAGCCGCCAGTATGTAACGTATCCCATCGACTCCCGCCACATTAGCAATTTCATGCGGATCAGCCATCACTGTCGTTGTTCCGCATGCCACGAGCGCCCTGGCAAATTCCGCCGGGCTGACTAATGAGCTTTCAATATGGACATGCCCATCAATAAAACCAGGTGTAATGTATTTTCCCGCCAAATCCAACTCTTCAATACCCGTATAATTGCCGACACCAGCGATCCAGCCTTTGACAATGGCCACATCTTGAGCTATAAATTCACCAGTAAACCCATTAAATACCTTGGCGTTTTTTAACACCAAGTCGGCAGGAAGCATCCCGCGGGCCACAGACACCAAATCATTGATTGGTTTCATCATAAACCACCCAGTATTTTAATATAGTTTTGCCAGGCAATATCGAAGCACTGCCTGGCAAAAAAAATTCAATTCCTATTTAATATAGCCGCATATAAAAGTTAACAAGAAAAGCTAAACTCACTACCCACATAACGATGCTAACATCCTTGTACCTTCCTGCCAAAACTTTAACGAAGGTATAGCTGACAAATCCAAAAGCAAATCCATTGGCAATACTGTAAGTAAGTGGCATCATGATAATTGTCAAAAAGGCCGGCACAGCTTCTGTTATATCATCAAATGATACATTACTAATTTCAGCCATCATCATCGCGCCAACAAGTATCAACGCGGGCGCAGTAGCAAACCCCGGCACCAAACCAATGAGCGGTGCAAAAATAAGCGACACAAGAAAGAGCACCGTAATAGTAATACCCGTAAGACCAGTTCTGCCGCCTTCAGCAATACCAGCGGCACTTTCGACGTAAGAAGTGACAGTCGAAGTGCCAAATATCGCACTCATTAACGTACCAATCGCATCAGTTGTCAAGGCACGATCCAGGTTCTCTATTTCCCCTTTGTCATCCATCAGTTTAGCTTTTCGAGTAAGTCCAATCAGTGTACCCATATTATCGAAGAGCTCAACAATAGTAAACGTAAAGACGATAGAAAAGATGCCGAATTCCCAGGCACCTCTAATATCCAATTCCATAAAAGTAGGCGTCATATTCGGTAAATGAAAACTCATAATATCGCCAATGCCTTGAGGCACCTGTACAACACCGGCTACCATCCCCATAAGCGTTGTAACCAGAATACCGATGAGGATAGCACCTTTTATCTCACGGGCAACCAATACAGCTGTAATAATAAGTCCGATACACGCCAAGAAAGGTGCTGGTGCAGCAAGATGCCCAACAGTAACAAAAGTAGCCTTATCTGCAACAACAATTCCCGCATTTTTTAAACCGATAAAGGCAATAAACAATCCGATTCCGACGCCAATGGAACTCTTCAAATTCATTGGTACGGCACGAATAATCGCTTGACGAATACCCCCTAGTGTCAAAATCAAGAAGAAAATACCGGAAAAAAATACGGCACCTAAAGCCACCTGCCACGATAAGTGCAAAACACCCACAACATAATAAGCGAAGAACGCGTTGAGCCCCATGCCTGGTGCCACTGCAATCGGAAAATTGGCCCAAATTGACATGAGAAATGTCGCCACAGCAGTTGCGCAAATAGTAGAGGCGATGGCGGCCTCTTTTGGAATACCAGCATCAGCCAAAATGTTAGGATTAACAAAAATAATGTAGGCTAACGCTACAAAAGTTGTCAGTCCCGCCAAAATTTCTGTTCTGACATCAGTATTCTTCGCTTTAAGATGGAACACGCGTTCTAGTATTCCCTCGTTAACTGACATATTTCACTCCCCTCTCCTATCCTCGTGTCAAAGACCTTCTCTTTAATCTCTTCAGCCTTTTTTTTGATCACCCTCCTCATACTTTTCAGGTATTTGTTGTGTAATAGGCAGCTAAAATTCTGGCCGATCAATTTTTTCACCCGCTACATATCTTGCAACAATATCTCGCTCATCACCAATATAAATAAATCTATTTAAACGTTCTTCCACAGAACGTTGATTTGAATCGGCTAAAGATCTTTCAGCAATAATTAATGCATCAAATTCATAGCCTTCTTCAAAGCTTCCCACTTTGCCAAAAAAACTTCCGCCACCTTTAGTAGCTAAATAAAACGCCTCAGGTATCGTAAGAAAGCGGTCTTCTTTTTTAGTATCTAACCATTTTAATTTAGAAACCTGAACAGCCATGGCCATCACTTTTGCTATTGATACCTCATGTCCGGCAGATACATCAGAACCTAGTCCAACAGCGATGCCTTGATTGATCATGCTTCTAATGGGCGCAATCCCACTTGATAGATTATTATTAGAATATGGACAGTGGGCTACATATATGCTGTTTTCTTCCATTAATTTTTGTTCCAACTCATCACTATGAACACAGTGCGCCATGATCGTCGGCTGTTGACCAAATAACTCAAATTTCTGATAAACACTCGCATAGTTACAACACTCAGGATGCAATTTTTTAACCAGCGCAATTTCATCCAGATTCTCGGATAAATGGGATTGGATAGGTACCTGATACTTTTTAGCCAAACGAGCAAGACCCATCATCAATTCCGGCGTACAGGAGGGTACAAACCTTGGCGTAATTATCGGCTTTACCCGTTCATACTTATCAAGCGTATTTTTAATAAAGGTTTCAGTATCATCAATAGATTGTTCCGTTGTTTCAATTAAAAATTCAGGAGAATTTCGATCCATGTTGACTTTACCAACACATCCACCAAGACCCGCCTGAGCAAGAAGTTCCATTAACTTCATGGTTGCCTCTGTATGGATAGTACCGAACAAGACTACACGCGTCGTGCCTTGCTGCCACAATTCTAAAACAACTTGTTTATAAACTTCTTCGGCATAAGAAACATCTTCAAACCGAGCCTCAGCAAAAAACGTGTATTTCTTCAACCAAGGAAGTAATTCCAAATCAAGACCAAGCCCTCGATTGACAAACTGTGGGGCATGGGAATGCAAATCAACAAACCCTGGGACAATTAAATGATCTCCATAATCCGTAATAGGCAATCCGTTATATTCGGACGGAAGCTCACCATAAGTTCCAATTACTTGCTTTTTTTTAACAACAATATAACTATTTTCTAGAACTTTAAACTGTCCCATGGTAGGGGTAAAAATAATATTTCCTTTCATGATCATGATGTTATCAGACATATCACTATCCATCCTTTCCGTGCTTGATAACCTCAAGCGGCAGAATCTATCTATTTCATCCAGCAATGAAGCCACCCTAGCTGCAATATCAAGCGGGCAAAAAAGCAAGTAATACTTACGCTCTTAGCTAAGCACTCGCAACTGTTCCTGTGTCAAAATGAGATAATTGTACCATTCCGAGCAACATTCAGAAAAGCTGCCGTAACACGGCCAGCAATCATAGGGCTGTTGTAAATAACTTTGGCTCCTTCAGGAAAGTTCTGATAAAGATTCGGCAGGCCCAAAGTATGGATCTCAGTACCCAACCGGATATACCGTATAGTATAAGCAAAACTCATGCCAGAACCGACAGAATTTTAACAAAGCTTTTTAACTTTTTGGCATGAATTTTGCTGTATTTATATAGAAAAAAACAGGAGTGATCCCGATGCCAACGATTGGCAAAAGCGTCGCCCGCATTGACGGTGTCCAAAAAGTAACTGGAAAAGCGCAATATGTAGACGATCTCTTTGTCCATGATATGTTATACGCCAAAATTTTTCGCAGCACCATCGCAAACGGACGAGTCAAAAGCATCCATACGGACAAAGCAACAGCACTGTCAGGCGTGGTAAAAATAATTACCTTTGAAGATATCCCCGCGTTCACCTTTCCGACGGCTGGACACCCTTATAGCATGGACCCTGCTCACCAGGATGTAGCCGATCGCCATCTTCTTACTGGACACGTACGCTTTTGGGGAGACGAAATCGCGGCCGTCGTGGCTGAGGATGAATTAACAGCTGAAAAAGCCTTGCGTCTGATCGAAGTGGAATATGAAGAATATCCGCCAATCCTGACACCTGATGATGCGTTAAAAAAAGACGCCGCGAAGATCCATTCGAGCAGAAAAGATAACATTATCAAAGAAACAAGCTACCATTTCGGTGATTTAGAACAAGCTTTCGCCGCATCGGACTACACACTAGACGCAAATTATTCAACAAGTGTCGTTCAACACTGCGCCATGGAAAACCACAGCGCTTTTGCTTATATGGACCCAGATGGGCGCATTGTCATTTATTCGTCAACCCAAATTCCCCACATTTGCCGCCGCATCGTCGGTCAGGCCCTAGGCATACCCTGGGGCAGAATTCGAGTCGTCAAGCCCTGGGTCGGTGGTGGATTTGGCAGCAAACAGGATGTTGTCGTAGAACCGCTCGCCGCTTTCCTCAGTACCAAAGTCAACGGACGTCCCGTTAAGCTAGAATTGACCCGAGAAGAAACATTCATCGCCACCCGTACCCGCCATTCCACCCAGTATCAGCTCAAGTCGGGCGTAAAAAAAGATGGTACGCTGACAGCCTGCCAAGGCAATATTATTTCTATCAATGGTGCTTACGCCTCACACGGCCATGCCATCGCCGCGAAAGCATCAGGCACCATCCGGGTGCAGTATAAGCATCAGGCCGTGGCCTGCAATGCCACCACAATCTATACCAACATGCCCACAGCAGGCGCGATGCGAGGCTATGGCATTCCGCAGGTCATATTCGCTCTCGAATGCCATATGGAAGACCTGGCCCGTGCAATCGGCGCCGACCCCATCGATTTTCGCATGAAAAACTTTCATGATCCTGGCTTCGTCGATCCCTTATCAGGCATGAAATATCATACTTGCGGCATGAATGAATGCGTGGCTAAAGGTCGTGACCTCCTTGACTGGGATAAAAAGAAAGTCTTGTATCGCAACCAAGCAGGTACCAAGCGACGCGGCGTCGGCATGGCCTGCTTCCATTATGGCACAGCTACCTGGCCGATTAGCTTGGAACTGGCTGGTGCCCGCATCGTCCTCAACCAAGATGGTTCCGTACAGCTCCAGATCGGTGCAACGGAAATTGGGCAGGGCAGTGATACCGTTTTAGCGCAGATGGCAGCCGACACTATCGGCATCCCGATCGACTGGGTGCATGTCATCTCCAACCAAGATACGGATATCAGCCCGTTCGACACTGGCTCTTACGCCTCACGGCAAACCTATGTTTCCGGTGCAGCCGTCAAAAAGGCAGCGGAAGAAATCCATAATAAAATATTAGGCCGCTGCCAGTTAATGACGGGTCTGCCCCCCGCTTCCCTTACCATTGCTGACGGTTGGATCCTCTATCGAAAGGACAGCACCAAACTGAAGTCTGTCGCGGATGTCGCCTTAGACAGCTATTACAACCTCACAGCGGCGTCTCCCATAACGGCAGATGTTTCTTATCAGACCAAAACGAATGCCTTCGCTTACGGTTGTACCTTTGCCGAAGTAGAAGTGGATATTCCTACAGGCAAAGTAGCAGTACGGACTATCTACAACATCCACGACTCAGGCAAAATTATTAATCCACAACTGGCGACAGGCCAAGTATGCGGTGGTGTCAGCATGGGGTTAGGCTATGCCCTCTATGAACAACTCCTGTTTGACTCCAAAACAGGTAAACCACTCAACAACAACCTGCTGGACTACAAACTCATGACTGTAGCCGATACGCCGGATATCGGTGTGGCCTTCGTGGAAACAGACGATCCAACAGCGCCGTTTGGCAATAAAGCCCTTGGCGAACCTCCTGCTATCTCTCAGGCACCTGCCATTCGCAACGCCATTCTTGACGCGACAGGCGTGGCAATTAACCAAGTGCCCATGACGCCGCAAGTTCTGTTTGAAAATTTCAAAGCAGCAGGACTGCTAGATAAAGGAGGATGTCCTCGTGTTTGATATCACAAGCTATGAAGAAGCAAACTCAGTACAGCATGCCATCGACCTGCTTGCTGCCAATCCCCAAGCCCAACTGATCGCCGGTGGCACAGATGTCATCATCCGCCTCCGTGAAGGGAAAGTCTCAGACGCCAATCTCATCAGCATTCATGATCTAGACGAACTAAAAGGCGTCAGTATCAAAACAGACGGAACCATTGTCATCAAACCCGTCACCACCTTCACATCGCTCGCTGAACACCCCATCATTAAGCAGCATCTTCCCTTTTTAGGTGAAGCTGTCAGTACAGTGGGAGGCCCGCAAACCCGTCACGTCGGAACAATCGGCGGCAACGTTTGTAACGGCGCCACCTCTGCTGACAGCGCATCCACTCTGTTTGCTCTTAACGCTCGACTCTGCATCACCGGGCCTAGCGGTATTCGTACCAGCACCATCCAGGATTTCTACAAAGGCCCAGGCAAGGTCGCGCTGACGCACGGCGAAATTTTAACAGCCATTTTAATCTCACCGAAAGATTACCTCGGTTTCAGCGGGCATTATATCAAGTACACCCTGCGTAACGCCATGGATATTGCCATGCTGGGTTGCTCCGTCACTGTAAAACTTGGCATAGACCACAGCGTAGCAGATTTTCGTCTGGCCTTTGGCGTAGCGGCACCTACCCCCATGCGCTGCTTGCGAACAGAAGCGGCAGTCAAGGGACACCACTTCAGTGAAGACCTTGTGGAAAGGGTCGGCGAGTTGGCCGTTAGCGAGGTGAACCCCCGAACGTCCTGGCGGGCATCCAAGGAATATCGGCTGCAACTAGTAGGAGAGCTAAGCAAACGAGCCTTCCGAAAAGCCATGAGCAAAACAGGAGGAAAAGGGGTATGAAAACAAAAAAAATCCAATTTAGTCTCAATGACAAAAATGTCAGCGTAGAAGTCGATGTTCGCGAATCATTGCTTGATGTGTTGCGCCAAAAGTTTCACCTAACAGGAACGAAAAAAGGCTGCGGCGTCGGCGAATGCGGCGCCTGTACCGTAATCATGAACGGTGAAACCGTAGACACCTGCATCTTTTTAGCTACCTGGGCCGACGGCAAAGTCATTCACACCATTGAAGGCCAAACAATCGACGGTCAGTTATCCGCCGTCCAGCAGGCCATGCTTGACGAAGGTGCTGTACAATGCGGATTTTGCACTCCCGGCTTTGTCATGTCTATTACATCCATGCTTGAAAGCGGCAAAGAATACACCCGGGAAGAAATCAAAAAAGAACTTTCTGGCAACATGTGCCGCTGCACCGGCTACCAGAACATCGTAAAAGCGGCGGAAAAGGTCCTGCAATCAGGGATTCTTCCCTAGTCTATCCATCTTACTCCATAGACGCTGCGCCGCCCGCCGGGCATTCTCGTAAATAGGTTTTACGTCAAAGGGAAACTTACGGTCTTCCAGTACGACCTTGCCATTGACAATCACTGTCTTGACGGTATTCGATCCCATACCGAAAGCCATGTGTCCGCCAATATTAGCGGACACAAGCGGTGTTGGAGGCTGATAATCAAGAATGGTAAGATCCGCTTTATACCCCTTGCTCACTTTGCCGAATTGAGCATCAAAATAGCGTTCCAAAATATCATTACCATTATCGAGGAATTTCAAGTAACTATCTGGCCAAAGCGGGCCTTTGCTATCCTTATGCCTGAAATAAGCAAACTTCAGCTCTTCGAACATATCACTGCCCATTCCATCCGTTCCCAGGGCGAAGTTTTTGTATTTGACAATCTTCTTGTTGTAACCAACACCATTATTCATATTGGAGCGGGCATTATGCACCAAATAAGCATCATGAGCATTGACTATTTCGATGTCCTGATCAGAAAGATACACGCCATGACCAAACAGGGATTTATCTGTGACAAGCCCATATTCGTCCAGACGAGCCATAATATCTTTGCCGTAAATATGGTGGGAATATGAAACGTCATACTTATCCTCAGCAACATGGATGTGCACGCCTCGACCTGTCTCTTGCACCGCTTCGCTCAGCAACTGAAGGGCGCTTTCCGGCATTGTTAGCGGTGCGTGTCCGCCAAGCATGGCTTCCACCAAATACCCCTCTTTGTCAGATCGTTTGTCACTTTCACACTGCCTGGCAAAAGCAACATTCTCCTCCACGCATTTTTCCACTTCCGTCAACCCGCCATTCCTGTCAGTCGTCTCATAACAAGTAATCCCTCTGAGCCCGACCTCTTCAAAAGCCTTTTTCAACACTTTCAGCGAGCCCGTGATAAAGTTAGGCGAAGCATGATGATCGATAACCGCCGTGGTGCCGCTACGGATGGCTTCCAACGAGCAGACCATGGCACTGTAATAAAGAATTTCTTCATCAATGGCCCGATCCAGCTGCCACCAGAGGTTCTGCAACACAGAAATAAAATCAGGGCTGGGTCTGATATTGGTCAGGATGCCTCGTGACAAGCCGGAGTAAAAATGATTATGACTACAGACGAGCCCGGGTATGACGAACGCACCGTCGAGATCAAACACCTTGTCTGCTCGGTAATTCCCAGCGATACCCACGCCGACAGCAACAATCTTCGTACCTTCAATAATGATGTCCTGATTCGGTTTCACGTCTGCAGGCTGGAATTCGACGACTGTTGCATTTTTTAAAATTATCATTACTCTTCCCCCCTATTTTTCAACAGCCCCAAAGAGAGATTTACGTTCAACATAAATTTTATTAAAGAGCCGCCCCAGCTTGCCTAGAGCACCGCTCCCACCAATAGCAAAGCTGCCTCCCTGACGTTCAAAGGACTGTACCTTGCCTTCACAGCGAATCAATAACGTATCGCTTTCAACAAAAAATCCCGGATTGTTGCTGCTCAAGAAATCGTCACGCCGACTGAAGAGGGTCGTCTTATCCAGGTAAGGCTTGCCATCCCAGGGGCAAAAAGTAGCGCAATTTGCGCACTCATTACAATAGGCGTCAAGATGAACAATTTGAAAACGGTTGACAAAATCGCCGTCATCAGCCATATCCACAGCAATATTCGCCCGATTGGGACAAACTTCAACACACTTATTGCAAACAACATTGCATTCCAGGCAGCGCCGGAATTCGCTACTGCCCACCTCCAAATTCAGTTCATCAGAACCTTCTGCAGGCGCTTTCGACTGTCTAATCAGGCCGATTTTTTTGTCGGAAATTTCCTGCACTTGTCTGTCGTCAGCCTTGAGCGGCCTTACTTCTTGCCTCTGCCACTTAGCAGTTACTTTCCGACAAATGTCGTCAGCCGCCTGGCGCGCATCGGCGATAGACTGGACGATGGACGAAGGCCCAGTACGAACATCTCCAATAAGATAGATTCCCTTTGTTTCTGCCATGCCCAGACGCTTTAGCAGCGTCTGATCGACTCCCTCACCAATGGCCACAATGAGTGTATCCACAGCCATGACTTCTACGGCGTCAGTGGGCTCTGGTTTGGGGCGGCCACTGGCATCCATCTCGCCTAGCCGCATAACCCGGCAGATTAGCTTGCCGGCAGCTGTTATTTTTTCAGGATTTAAGAGAAAACGGAAGGTAACATTATCTGCTAATGCCTGGGCATACTCTTCACGGTACGCCGGCATTTCCTTTTCCGTACGGCGATAAATAATACAAGCGCTCTCGACGCCAGCAATTTTCAGTGCCGTCCGGGCGGTATCCATGGCCGTATTTCCCGCACCAACGACAACAACGTGCCTCCCTAAATCGAGACTTGCGGAATTCTGATGATAGGCTTCAAGAAAAGTGAGAGCAGAAAGGATCTTTGCTTTGCTTTCATTCTTGATATCAAAAGGCTTTTCCGCACTGGCTCCTACTGCCACAACGACATAACGAAAACCTTGTTCTGCCTGCAAAATTTTCGGTGTAAGCATCGGATCGGCCTTAAATACAAATTTCACACCATGCTTTTTGATAAAGTTCACGTCACTGTCAATGGCTTCGTCACTAATGCGAAATCGAGGAATGATATGTCTGACAGTGCCGCCCGCAGCAGCCCGCGAATCAAACACAGTTACAGCAAACCCTTCTCGCGCCAAGAAATAAGCGATTGCTAGTCCTGCAGGCCCAGCCCCCATAACTGCAACTTTTACACCATTAACGCTTGCCACACCGCCCCATTCTTTCAGGTAATCTTCAAACCCCATCTTGACGGCAATCCGCTTCACTTCCCGAATCAGAACACAGCCTTCATAATCCATTCGCGTACAATGATACTGACAAACATGATTACAAATGTGGGCAGTAATCGAAGGCAGAGCATTTTTTTCATAGATAAGCGCCAGCGCTTCCACGTACCTTTTCTTACCTACCAGACGGATATATTCCGGAATATCCTGGTGAATCGGGCAGGCTGTTTTACACGGCGCCTCGGCACAATCGAACTGCGGCAACACACCCGTTATAGACACGGGATCATTGCCCCGATAGTCTTTGTGAGAAAAATCTGCTTCGAGCGCTTGACTCGCCAGCTCTTTCACCATTTCAACATCAATGTCACTTTTTTCCCAGCCTTCTGCCGCTTCCAGTTTGGCGGCAATGGAAGACATCCGGTTATAGCCGCCGGGTTTGAGAATTTCTGTAGCGAGCGTAATGGGTCGGATACCTGTCGCAAAAACCGCAGCCACATTGTGCTCACTAATGCCGCCAGAAAAAGAAATAGGCAGTGTGCCAGTAAATTCCCGACAGATTTTGGCAGCCAACTGAATAGACAGAGGAAACAAAGCTCGTCCGGACAAATACATGGCACAGCCAGGCAACTTCTGTTTAAAATTAACCGTCCCCAGCGTATTGGTCAATTTCACACCGAAAAAGCGCTCATTCTCTGTCGCCAGTTTTTGCAAGCGATGCAGCATGGGAATGGCATCACCGTACTCTAAATCATGATCAAATGATGTCTGATCCAATTCCACGTAATCAAAACCAAGACTATTGAGTATTTTCCGTACAACAGAAAATGAAAGCAATGTAGGATTGAGTTTGACATAAGTCGCCAATTTTTTTTCAGTAAGCAAATAGGAGCAGATTTTTTCAATTTCTGCTGGCGGACAGCCATGCATTGTTGACAACGTTACAGAGCTACAAATCTTACCTGAAATTCGCTGCGGCAGATCGGTAAGTGCTGTCCGCCTTGCCTCCAGGCCTGTGCCACGCAAAAAAATTCCATCCGCCAAAAGTGCCTTGAGATCCTCTAGACAAGTCCTAAAAAACGGTTGCTTCGTTGCATCCATCAACCCATTCATATAGCTGTCCATGCGCGGAGATTGAATTCCCGCCAGATCATACCCCACGCTCATATTAAAGATAAACGAACGATCTTTGCCGTTACGAAGAGCAAACATCTCTTCAAGAAGATGCAGAATAATCCAGGCCTTCACATATTCCTCATAAGCTTTTTCCACGGTAAATTCACTGGACCACTCCGTATTAAAACACTCATCTGTTGCGTCAATACATGGTTTATCCACGGGCGGCTCTTGCTCCTGCACCGTTTTCAATTCAATAAACCGGCTGCCAGCCAGATAAGAAGTAATAATGTTTTGCGCCAATTGGGTATGGGGACCTGCCGCCGGCCCAATGGGTGTTTCACTCCACTCCCCGGCAAGGACTACCTTCTTGCTGCCTTTTTTGCGAAAAAATCCGCTTTCCCCGAGGGAAAAAATTGATCTTTCTCTGGCATATTCCTCAAAAATACGTCGGATTAATTCCGTAAACGGAATAGGTCGCATCTTATCTCCCATGGTTTTCCCCTCCCAAAATACGTATGTTACCTATTTTTTTCGGCTGTAAGGAGTACCCTCCAGCGGTAATTTCCACCGCACTTTGCCGTCACGCCGCAGATAAGCGCCAGCAATGGCTGGAGCAATCGGAATGCTCGTAATTTCCCCTACGCCTTTGGCGCCATAAGCCAGTTCACTACGATTTTTCTCTACAATGATCGTCTCGATATCAGGAACGGCACTGACACGAAGCAGTCCCAGCGTACCAAACTTCACCTTCGGCACACCGTCTTGCAATAAAAAATTCTCCGTCAGCGCATAACCCATGCCCATAACCACGCCGCCTTCAATCTGCCCTTCCACACCATTCGGGTTAATGGCCTTTCCCACATCATGAGCCGCCACCACCTTTGTAACTTTGCCCAGTTCATCAAGAAGAACGACATGACTGGCGTAACCGTAAGCGACATGGCTGACTGGATTCGGCTTATCCGACCCCATCGGATCGGTTACACCAAGGTACTCACCATCAAATTCACTGCCTGTCAGCGCTGATAAAGGAGCAGAGGCCAACGCCGCTTTTAGTTTCAAGCCAGCTTGCCTGACGGCTTCGCCAGTAAATACGGTTTGACGTGATGCCGTCGTCGTACCCGAGTCAGGCGTAACGAAGGTATCGGGCGTAACAGCTGTCACCAGGGAAGCAGCGAGCCCCGTTGTTTCACATAAAATCTGCGTCATTGTCGTAACAAGCCCCTGGCCAATACAAGCCGCACCAGTCAGCATAACAACCTTTCCGCCCTCAATCTTGAGCTTAACGCGGCCAATATCAGGCAGACCAACGCCAATACCAGCATTTTTCATGGCGCAGGCCAATCCAGCGCCGGGATGGGCGTCAAAAACATCACGCACAGCAAGCAGCGTTTCCTTAAACGCCGTTCCAGCGTCGGCAATCTGGCCATTTGGCAGCACCTTTCCCGGCTCAATAGCATTGCGGAACCGGATTTCCCAGGGAGAAAGCCCGGTTTTTTCCGCTAGTATGTTCATATTACTTTCCATAGCAAAGCACGATTGTGTAACACCGAAACCGCGAAAAGCACCGGCAGGTGGATTGTTCGTATATACACCGATTCCGACGATATCAACATTGGGAATTTGATACGGTCCGGCAGCATGTGTACACGCCCGCTGCAAAACCGGCCCCCCTAAAGAAGCATAAGCGCCAGTATCCGCAATCAATTCGGCTTTCATGGCCGTAATTATCCCATTTTCATCACAAGCCGTTGTAAAATCCATCTCCATGGCGTGCCGCTTAGGATGAACATAAATGCTCTCCTGACGACTGAGCGTAAGTTTGACTGCTTTCTTGATGCGCCAGGCCAGCAGTGCCGCATGATGTTGCGCAATCAAGTCCTCTTTGCCGCCAAATCCACCCCCAACCATTTTACTAATCACACGAACCTTATCATCTGCTACTCCAAGCAAAGACACAATACCGCGATGATCATCATAAATATTTTGCGTCCCTGTATACACCGTTAACGTGCCATCGCGGTTAGGAACAGCCAATGCGCTTTCCGGTTCTAAAAAAGCATGCTCTGTCGCAGGTGTTGTATAATGCTGGGTCACAACATAGCGGGAAGCCGCAATGGCTTGGTCGGCAGCGCCGCGTTTGAGCACTGTCTTCGCCAGCACATTGCCTTTGGGATGAAGCTTCGGAGCATCCGGGGCCAGTGCCGACTGCGGTGAAATGAGCGGCGGCAATACTTCATACTCGACTTGAATAAGCTTTACTGCAGCTTGGGCTACTTCTTTAGACAGAGCCGCAACAGCTGCCAAAGCATCGCCGATATAGCGGGTACATTCACCTTCAGCAATAAAGGCCGGCCAATCGGGGATAATATGACCTTGATAACGGCAACCGGGAATATCAGCGGCAGTGATGACAGCCGCTACACCAGACAAAGCTTGAGCCGCTGCCGTATCAATATGCTTAATGAGCGCACGGGCACTTGGCGATCGCAAGACAGCGGCATGAAGCATGCCTTCAACGTACATGTCGTCAACATACTCAGCCGTTCCCAATACTTTTGCTCTGGCATCTACCCGCGGCATCCTGTCACCGACTTTAATCTGCCGCATACCTGTCTCAGGCAATTCAATTTTTTCCTTTAGCGCCTTAGCTGCTAACAATACGGCTTGTTCGATTTTAACATAACCGGTACATCGACAAATATTGCCCTTGAGAGCCTGCTTAACCTCGCTGCGCGTTGGATGCGGGTTTTTATCGATAAGTCCTTTGGCACTCATAACCATACCAGGAATGCAAAAGCCGCACTGCACGGCCCCGGCAGCGGCAAAGGCCCAGCTATAAATTTCCTTTTCCAAATCAGACAGCCCTTCCACAGTCAAAACGTGTTTTCCCTCCAACCGATCAGCCGTCAAAATACAAGCTTTCGTCGGCTTGCCGTCTACCAAAACCATGCACGCACCACATGCCCCTTCACCGCAACCGTTTTTCACCGAAGTAATCCAGGCAGTATCGCGCAAATATTCTAATAAGTTTTTTTCCCCGCTGACCGTCACAAAGTTGCCATTTAAGTTGAACGTAGACATGACTCGCCACCTCTACTACTGAACAACAGCTTGTTATTCTTCACAATTTCTCGCAAAGATGATTATGCTTGAATATGGGTACCCGTTTCACCGGCAATAGCCCGCTCAAGCGATTGGGGATTCGTAATAATGGCCTTTTTACCACCCTGTTCTAAAAACTGAATGACAGACTGAATCTTTGGCAGCATACTGCCAGGAGCAAAATGATTTTCTGTAGCATACTGTTTCATTTGCTGCAAATCCACAACATCCAGTGCCTGAGCACTCGGTTGACCAAAATTAAGATATACTTTTTCCACGCCTGTAGAAATAATAAGAATATCGGCTGCTAGTTCCGAGGCTAACAGACTCGAGGCAAAATCTTTATCAATCACCGCATCGATGCCCCGCAAATCACCGTCAGCGTTACGAACCACGGGAATCCCGCCACCACCTACACCGATCACACAATAGCCGCTGCGCATCAATTCAAAAATCACTTGTTTTTCGATAATTTCTTTGGGCTGTGGTGAAGCCACTACCCGACGATACCCCTGCCCTGAATGATAAACCATGGCCCACTCCGGATGTTCTTGCTGAATAAAGGCCGATTGCTCTAAAGTATAAAAGGAACCAATGGGTTTACTAGGATGCTTAAATGCCGAGTCTGATTCATCAACGACTACCTGAGTTACGACAGTTACGGCGGTTTTCGCAATATTTCGCCGCTTGAATTCATTATCTAAAGCCTGTTGAATTTGATAGCCAATCGCGCCTTGCGTATCAGCTCCGCAATTCACTAAAGGTACACTATGCATTTTCGCTACTTCCCGAGCAATTTCGGCGCGCTGCATAATAAACCCAACTTGCGGCCCATTACCATGCGTAACGATAACATCATAGCCTTGAGCGACCATGCCAGCAATATGCCGAGCCGTCTCACAGACAGCTTGATATTGATCCTCTACTCGCTGCCGGCTCGGATCCATAATCAATGAATTTCCTCCTATTGCAATGACAACCAATTTTTGCATCTTTTTTCCACCCACCCCAACGTTCACACTGTCTCAGCAGTGTAGCGCCTATTTTCATTGAAGCATAGAAACACCTCTCTAATTCAATTTATTGCAATAATCATGCCAATTAAAAAGTAAGTAAATTGTTTGCCCCTATTAGCTAACCTTCTTATTATCGTTCTCCACCGTCATCTCATTTTGATATTCCGGTATGCATAACGATACAAATCATTAGTCAAATTTCTTTATCTCAACGACATGATATTCCCTGATTTTCCGATACAAAGTCGCCCGGCTGATACCAAGCAATTTAGCTGCTTCATCTTTATGCCCCATTTCTGAAGCGATGGCAAGTGCCTTCGTAATGGCCTCACGTTCTAAATCCACTATTTTCAGCGACTGTATTTTATTATGTAATGGCATTGGATTGCCAATTCTTCGTGGTAACATATCTAAAGTAACCACGTCACCGACAGCCATAGTTGATACATACTCAATTACGTTACCAAGTTCCCTAACATTCCCTGGCCAAGTATATTTTTTCAAACAATCATAAACATCCGGTGTCATGGACAAAACCGCTTTACCAAGTAAACGGCAATAATGGTTGAGAAAAGACTGTGCTAATAAGGGAATATCGTCTTTACGCTCACAGAGCGGCGGAATCATCAAGGGAATAACATGAAGCCGATAATAAAGATCCTCGCGAAATTCCCCTGTCACAACTAGTTTCTCTAAATTCTGGTGAGTAGCCGCAATCACTCTCACATCAATGGGAATCAGACGTGAACCTCCAACGCGTTCCACACAACGTTCCTGCAATACGCGCAGCAACTTCACTTGCAGATGCAAAGGCATGTCGCCAATTTCATCTAAAAAAATTGTCCCCTTGTGTGCCAATTCAAATTTTCCCAACTTCCCGCCCCGCTGTGCCCCAGTAAAAGCGCCTTCTTCATAACCAAATAACTCGCTTTCCAATAGGTTTTCCGGAATAGCACCACAATTAATGGCAATAAATGCGTAATTTTTGCGGTTACTGCTCTGATGAATGGCTCGTGCAAACAATTCCTTGCCTGTACCGCTGGCTCCCTCAATAATCAGCGTAGCATTGCTTGGTGCCACCCGCTGCGCGACCTCTTTCAGCTCCCTCATCTTCGAACTTTCCCCAATAATTTGGGGGAATTCCGTAGCAATTCCACTTACTGTCGCTTCCTTGACAAGCTTCTGCACCTGCTGAAAATCTTTCAGCATAATCACGGCGCCTTCCAAATTTCCCATGGTTTTAATTGCGACAGCATCGCAAAATAGTTGACTATGCCCTTTTTTCGGACTAATTTGTCCGGAGAAACAGCCATTTTTTAGAATTCCCTTCCAAATACGTTGACATTCGATGATATGATCCAGATGGAAAGGTATTTTCTCTGAAATATTGAGCATTTTTAAGGCTGATTTATTCATGTTATTTACGAGCTGTTCTTCATTTACCACCAAAATGCCATCATGCAACAAATTGAGTATCGTCATTAATTCATTCATCACAACTTCTTGTTGTCGTTTTTGATAATTCTCCACAATTTTCCCGGCAACTAGCTCAGCCATCTTGCCAAGAAATCGAAGCAGCGAATCGGTCTGGCTCATCAGACGCCGCCCTTGTTCAGCGTCGAAACAGATTAAACCAATAATGCCAATAATCTGTTCGTCCACTTTTATCGGCATGGCTACTTCCGCTTTTTCCGAGCAATTCTGGTAATACCGACAAGGCTTACAAAGCGGATGAAATCCCGGATGATCAATTATCATGGCCTCACCTGATGTGAGGACATGATGATAAACAAAACCTTCATCCATCCTCTGCCCGCATTTGTCGGCGCACTGTCCTGTGCCTGCCACTCTCACTAGTTTTTCATCAGCAATTTCGACTTCAATTTTTAACACTTCAGCAATAGCTTCAGCTGTCTGTTGAACAGTGGCCTGAATATTATGTAAATCATACATTGTGATCCTCCTATACTTGTCAGACCTAACATCAATTATGTTTTTTAGAAATGACTTCGGATCATATTTTTTTCCTTTTATTTACTGTTATAGTTCAAGTCTGAACAGCCTATCCCTGCTATAAAACAAAAAAATTCAGAATGAGATTATATTGCTTGTGATGAAACACACAAGCATCAAATAATCTCATTCTGATGATTAATAAGAAATTTTTTTCCTATCAAATGAAGACATTTGTATCATTTTAATACGTGTTTTTATGATAAGACTGCGACCGCTTCAATTTCGACAAGTACATCTTTAGGTAATCTAGCAACTTCTACGCAAGCCCGCGCAGGTGCATCTTTCATAAAATACTGACCATAAATCGCGTTAATTTTTCCAAAATCATTCATATCCTTAATAAAAACAGTTGTCTTGATCACATTTTCCGCCGTAAGTCCTTGGTTATTTAAAATAGCCATGAGATTTTCTAACGACTGTTTAGTCTGTTCTTTTACGCCACCTGCTACAACCTCACCTGTCGCTGGAACAACGGGGATCTGTCCCGAAACGAATAAAAATCCCCCTGCTTTTACTGCCTGTGAATAAGGTCCAATTGCAGATGGTGCCTTATCAGTATTTACGATTGCTTTCAACTAAAACGCCTCCTTATTTATAAGAAAATTCACCCTGCCAAACAATGTTGCGATATTGAGCCGGATCGGTATCGCCCTCCGTACTAAATAACAGCACGCGCGAATTTTCATCCAAATGTAATTGCTGCTTCACTGCTAATAATTGCTCATCCTGCATAAGAAGAGCAAACAATCCGAGTGTAACAGCACCTGATTCGCCGGAAATAATCGGCGAATCATTTCCAAGGGGATTGCCCAACATCCGCATTCCTAGCGCAGCCACAATATCCGGACAGGAAATAAACATGTCACTATAGTCCCGTAATACTTCCCAACTAATTGTGTTAGGCTCACCACAGGCTAACCCCGCCATAATTGTATTCAACTCGCCTGTTACAAAATGAGGCTTTCCATCGCCCGCTTGTACGGATTGGAACAAACAGTTGGCTTGATTCGATTCTACAATCACCACCCTTGGACAAGCCTCTTTTAAAACAGAAGCAAAATAGCCTTGGACAGCTCCCGCGAGTGAACCGACTCCGGCCTGAATAAAAATATGCGTAGGCGGCTCTCCCTTGCTAATGAGCATCTGTTCGAGTGCTTCAGCAGCCATGGTGCCGTAGCCCTGCATAATCCAGGTCGGAATATCCTCATAGCCTTCCCAGGCTGTATCCTGAATCATTACCCAACCATGCCTTTTGGCATCTTCAGCTACTAAGCGTACAACTTCATCATAATTAACATCTGTAATCGACGCTTTAGCACCTTCCGACTGGATATTCTCCAACCGACTTTTCGCTGACCCCTTGGGCATATAAATCACTGATTTCTGCTGTAGCTTGTTTGCTGTCCAAGCAACGCCCCGCCCATGGTTCCCATCTGTCGCCGTTGTAAAAGTAATATCACCTAACATACGGTGAACTTCAGGCGAGGTCAAAACTGAAAAAGGAAGCTCACCGATATCCTTGTTAAGCAAACTAGCCAAATAGCACCCTATCGCATAGGACCCACCGAGTACTTTAAATGCATTCAGACCAAACCGATAAGATTCATCTTTGACACATACCTTGGCAACGCCCAAATATTTAGCCAAATTGTCCAGGCTTCTTAATGGTGTTTCTTTATAGCCAGGCAAACTTTTATGAAAATTTCGCGCTTTATCGATTGCTGACTTACTGAGAAATTCGATGGAGGATTGTCCCTGTTTCAAAGGATTCAAACTCCACTTAACCTGAGTCGTCATCATTTAGCTCCTCTCAACATCCTGATTATCACAATAAAATATATAGCAATAATCATGCCAAAAAAATGTCAAGTGGAGTAAAACAACTATTTTTCTTTGCGAGCCGCATCACTTAAGGGCGGAACAATTTGTTTTTTACGTGATAAAACATTCGGCAGATAAATAACGCCTTCTTCACCCTTCTCACCAAAAGCATCTTCGATTAAAGAAATCGGATGTCCCTCAAATAGCAAATGCGTACATTCATTTAGAATATCCGTATCCATGAGCAACACCATATCATAGCCATCACGTAAGCACATCTGCCGCATTTCAGCCTGAATACCGGCTCTCATCGCCAAGATACTTTCACCATCAAGAACAGAGATTTGACCGATAGCCAAACGGTAGTCGCCTAATTGGAATTCCTTCAAATCATTACGCAAAATATCTGTTGCCGACATGCTGCCAATATCAGAACCCGCTTTGAGCAAAGCCATGCCATGGGCTTCAATATCAAGATTCGCTATTTCTGCCAATTGCTTGGCTACTGTCTTATCCCGCTCAGTACAAGTAGGTGACTTAAATAGTACCGTATCTGATAGAATGGCTGATAGCAATAATCCAGCAATCTCTTGCGGAATGGTAATCTGATTTTGCCAATACAAACCAGCGATAATAGTTGCTGTGCAGCCAACAGGCTCAAAGTGAACGGAAATAGGACTATTTGTTTCCATCCCTCCTAAACGATGGTGATCAACAACTTCAATAATATCGGCCTCTTCAATGCCTTCAACAGCCTGACTCACTTCATTATGATCAACTAAAATTATTTTTTCCCGTTCCGGCATAATAAAGCTGTCTCTGTCAATAACGCCAATAAAACGGTCATTTTCAACAATAGGATAATTGCGAAAGCGTGTCTCAGCAATGGTTTTCTTAATATCCATCGCAAGCTGACTCGGTTTAAATGTAACAACCTCCTTTTGCATGACAATACTTACAGGTACAGATTGGTTAATCAATCGCCCGCAAATATAAGTATCATAAGGGGCTGTAATAATAATAACACCCGCTTTTGCCGCAGCCTCACAGACTCTTTCTTGAACCTTGGCCCCCACTGTCACAATTAAACAAGCGACACCTAATTTAATACAAGCCAATTGAACATTTAATCTGTCACCAACAAGCACAATGTCACCAGCAGAAATTGTATTTAACATGGTATCGACCTTGGCAGCCGCAATCTTGACACGACCGGTAATTTTACGGCCTACAATATCGCCTTGCACAAGTGTACCATCAAGAACTTTAATAATAGACGCATACTCTACATTGCTCTCAGCAAGATCTGGCATACCCAGTTCATCAAAATAACGCCGGGCTAAATCACTAACTGATACAATACCGCATAAATGCTGTTTATCATCTACAACAGGAATGGACTTGGTATGATGACTGGCCAAGAGACGGCCCAATTCCTTCAACGTCTGATTAGCATGAATCGTTAATTGCGCAGGTTTCATAATATCTTTTACCTGGGGATATAAATAATTAACAATCATAGGTGCCGGAACTTTCAACGTATCAAGGATATATTTTGTTTCATTGTTTATTTTGCCTGCCCGTGCAGCAATGGCTGAAATGCCAAGGGACTGCTTTAAATGCGCATAGGCAATAGCAGAACAAATAGAGTCTGTATCTGGATTACGATGTCCAATAACATAAATAGGTTTATTCATGAATGATTCCCCTTACTGAAAGTTTAAAATGTAATGTTATTATAAAAAGATCGTCTGTCTCACAGTGAATTTTGACCATGCAATTTGGCCTCAATAGCCTGGCCTGTCGGCGTTTTAGCCAAACCAGCCTCTGATGTTTCACGCAAACTTTTCGGCAGCAGACAGCCAATTTCATAAGAGGCTGTAATCACTTCATCAGGCGGAATCACACTTTCAATACCAGAAAGAGCCATCTCGGCTGCCACAAGAGCATGAACAGCACCAAAAGCATTTCGCTTCACACAAGGCACTTCAACTAAACCAGCTACAGGATCGCAAACAAGACCCAATAGATTTTTAAATGCCAAAGCCAATGCTTGTCCCGCCTGCCTTGGCGTTCCCCCAGCCATTTCTACCACAGCAGCGGCAGCCATGGCTGCCGCTGAACCACATTCAGCCTGGCACCCACCGAGAGCACCGGCAAGAGACGCATGTTCATTGATCACAAGGCCCACGCCTGCTGCCGTGAAAAGGCCAGCCACAAGTTGCTCGCGTGTACAGCTTAAAGCCTCGCCTGCCGCAAGAATCGCACCTGGCAAAATACCGCAAGATCCCGCTGTTGGACTAGCCACAATCCGGCCCATAGCTGCATTCACTTCACTGACAGCTAAAGCATAACACATGGCCTTTTGCGCGGTAGGACCTAAAATACCACTGCCTTTCATATAATCACCAAAGCGGGCTGCATTACCGCCAACCATACCGCTGACTGATTTTTCCCGACTGTTTTTCCCTTTTTGAACGGCTTCCATCATGACTGTCAGGCAGCCATCCATTCCCTGCCACACTTGTTCTTTATTCATTTGTTGTTTTTGCACTTCATAGTCGACCATCATATCAGCCACAGATTTTTGTTGCTGCTCAGCCACTGCAATAAGATCAGAAAATGTAGAAAAAGAATTCATCCCTGTGTCACCTCCTAAATTGGGGATACTAACATAGCCACCTTCACCTTGGGCAAATGAGCAACAAGTTCATAGGCATGGTGGGATATGGGCTCATCAGCTTCTAAAATCAACAAAGCCTCGGCCCCGCGTTCTTGGCGCGAAACACGCATAAAAGCAACATTCACAGCCTCTTGCGCAAGAATATGGGTAACAAGCGCCACAATACCGGGCTTATCTTCATGAATCGTAATAAGCGTTGCATACTCACCAGTAAGCTCTACATCATAACCATTAATTTTTGTAATAAGGACACTGCCGCCACCAATGGAAGAACCCATCACCTGGGCTTTTCTACCTGACTGTCCTACCATCTCAATACAAGCTGTATTCGGATGAACATCGCCAAGATCTGCTTTGACAAATTCAATTGCCAGTCCCGCTTGGGCAGCTAAAGTCAAAGCCTCAGGTATCCGCTCATCATCAGCAGAAAATCCAAGCAAGCCTGCTACAATAGCCTTATCAGTACCATGGCCAAGATAAGTTTGCGCAAACGATCCATGCAATTTGACTGTGGCTTGTGTTGGAGCTTCACCTAAAATGGCCCGCGCCAGTTTGCCGATGCGGGCCGCGCCTGCCGTATGAGAACTAGAGGGACCAATCATAATGGGACCAATAATATCAAAAACGCTTTTCATCGTCCTTCCCCTTTCTTATTTGCTCTATTGTAAACCAATTATCCTTTATACTATGCGTCATTACTGTACAAGCTGCGAAACAAAGACAAGTCGAATGCCATTTGATTCAATTTCAGGAATCATTTCACGCAAAGCCATGGCCGTACTCAATCTAGCATGGCCAATAATCACAGCATGACCCTTTTTCGTCGCAATACCCATGGCCTGACGCAATTGACCTTTTATGTAATCCACATTCGACTGATTATCAATAAACAAGTCATTGGCAATCGTCCGGACCCCCAGTTGCCTGGCCATATCATAAGCAACAGACTGACTGCTTGTGCGACTGTCCACAAAAAACAATTGCTTGGCTTTTACTATGGACAGTACAGACTTCATAATACGTTTATCACTTGTTGCCCGTGATCCCTGATGATTATTCACACCGATCAGACCCGGTATGGCTCCTATATCTTGACGAACAAGCTCTCCGGCTTCACGATCAGACATACTGACCGTGACTGTCTGCGCCTCAGATTGCTGTTTACTATCTTGTGGTTCCATTGGCAGATGCAACATAACCTGATGTCCGGAGCTTACACCGCGTGAAGCGGCCTGCAAAGTATAGGGACGATTGGGAAGCACAGAAAAGGTTAAAGGCCTGTCAATACTCACAAAAGCGTTGATTGGCTCACTGTTATAGCCAAAATCATCAATAATAATCGCCAGCTCGCCCTTACCGCCAGGTACAGCCCCGGCCTTCCCTTCTGCAAAGAGATAAAGCCTGTCTGTCACAACTGAAACAGGTTCCCCGTCAAGCACATCGCGACATCCCACATCAAGCCGCATAACAGGCTTTCCCTGATAGGAATCAGGCTGACTGGCTAAGATTTCGCCACCTACTTTTTTCAGGGCTTGGTTCAAGAGCTGACTCAAGCCATCAAACGTAACATCACCAGAAAGCCGAGTGGATTCACTCCGGTAATGCCAAACAATCTTACCTTCCACTGTCGTTCTTGGCTGTTCCTTCGGCCCTGCTTCTCCCTGCTGGAGGACTAAATGATTTTCCGCCAAAGTTTGATCAAGGACTTGATGAATTTTCTGTGAAGTATCCGTAAAATCAACAACCACGCCAGCACCTGTTTTTTGCAGCTGATAATGAGAGTTTTGTGAAGCGTCCTGATGCCAAATACTATAGCCAACAGCCAAACTCAGCAGCAAAAAAATTCCACCTATCCATAGCCAATGAAAGTTTCGCTTTTTTCGCATCGCTCATTCCTATCTTTTTTAGTGTGCTAAAATCACTCTTTTCATTATATCTTTTCATGATAAAAAAGGCTACCTGTTCGGCAGCCTGAGCCCAAATGTTTGTTTACTTTAAAAATAAGTCCCATAGCTGTTTTCCGACTAAGATGATTGTTACAGAAACAAAGAGAGGCTTTACGTAAGCCGCACCTTTGCGGATGGCTACACGCGTCCCAGCTATCGCCCCTAAAATCATGCCAAATCCCAGGATCAAGCTATACTCAATATGGACATAACCGAGCCATAGAAAAGTAATCATGGCCGCAATATTACTGGCAAAGTTCAACGCCTTGGCATTCCCTGATGAGGACACAAAATCAAATCCCAGTAGTAGAAACGCAAAAATCAAAAACGAACCTGTACCAGGACCAAAGAAGCCATCATAAAAACCAATGATAAGAGCCACGAGGCCGCTGATCATGCCTGTCTTTTTACTAAGACCGCCATAAGTGGAAATATCACCCCAGTCCTTTTTAAAGACTGTATAGAAAGCAACAACAACAAGTAAAATGACCACTAGTGGCTTCATAAACTCCGAAGGAATATAGCGTACCAAATAGGCACCACTCATGGAGCCGATAAACGACAGGGGAACAAGCCATTTGACTAATGAAAGATTTATTTTCCCTGAACGGATAAAGGTAATCATACTCGTTACTGAGCCCAGCGAAGCAGAAAGCTTATTCGTACCCAGTACATGCGTAATTGGAAGTCCCGTCATAAGTAAGGCTGGCAAGGTAACTAGGCCCCCGCCACCAACAACGGAATCAATAAAGGAAGCCACAAAGCCTGTTATAAATAAAAAGATTACCATACCCATTGAAATGAATTCCATAGTGCCAGTCCCTTCTGCGATTCATTTGTCACAATTATCATTATAACAAATAAACCAAGAAAAACCAGCCTGCTATTTTCTCCGACCATAAAGTTCAGCAAGCAATTCTGTCGGTGTGATGTTGTGATAACTTAAAAGTACAAGACAGTGATACCACAAATCAGACATTTCATACAGAATTTCTTCTTTACTATTATTTTTTGAGGCGATAATCGTCTCGGCACTTTCTTCGCCCACTTTTTTCAGAATCTTATCCTGTCCCTTGTCAAAAAGATAACATGTATACGATCCTTCCTGACGATTGTGCTTCCGGTCCTGAATCACTTCATACAAGTCATTCAAAATCGTCGCAACTTGCCCATACACTTCCGTGGATTCCACAATCGCAGCGTCCTGTACCACTTCTTCATCTAAGCGACGACTAAAGCAGGAAAAGGTTCCCTCATGACAAGCTGCACCTGTTTGCTTAACAGTAACAAGCAAGGTGTCACCGTCACAATCATAATGAATGGACTCAACCTGCTGGACATGACCGGAAGATTCACCTTTTTGCCACAAACATTTGCGACTACGGCTGTAAAACCAGGTGAACCCTGATTGCAGCGTTTTTGTCAAAGATTCTTGATTCATATAAGCAAGCATGAGCACCGTTTTCGTTTCAGCATCTTGAATAATTGCCGGAACAAGTCCCTGCCCATCAAATTTTACTTTATTGAGTAAATCCCCAGTGATTTTTCCCATCATAACCGAACCTCCACGTGTCGACTTTTTAAATAAGATTTTACCTCTTGCACTGAAAATTGTCCGTAATGAAAAACAGAAGCAGCGAGTACGGCATCGGCTTTGCCTAGGGTCACTACATCATAAAAATGTTCCAGCTTCCCTGCGCCGCCTGATGCGATCACAGGGACAGAAACACTTTCAGCAACAGCCCGCGTCAAAGGAATATCATAGCCATCTTTCGTACCATCTTTATCCATACTTGTAAGAAGTATCTCACCCGCACCCAAATTCACGGCTTTTTTTACCCATTCCACGACATCCAGCCCCGTTGACGTCCGTCCGCCATGAATAGTTACTTCCCATTTGTCGGGTGCTGTCTGACGCGCATCTACCGCTAAAACAATACATTGAGAGCCAAATCGCTTGGCCCCTTCAACGATCAGTTCAGGATGACTGACAGCCGCCGTATTCAAAGAAACCTTATCGGCACCCGCTTTAAGCATCTTACGAATGTCCTGATTCGTACGAATTCCTCCACCAATAGTAAAAGGAATGAACACTTCAGCCGCCGTCTTTTTGGCAACTTCCACAATCGTTTCTCTGTGATCAGATGATGCCGTAATATCAAGAAAGATCAGTTCATCAGCGCCTTCTTTGTCATATACTTTGGCAAGCTCTACAGGGTCTCCGGCATCACGCAGTCCCACAAAATTCGTTCCCTTTACAACCCTGCCGTCTTTTACATCGAGACAAGGGATAATTCGCTTCGTATACATGGCATCATCGCCCCTTTTTTACAAGTTCAAGTGCCTGCTTAAGATCCAGTGTTCCCGTATAAATGGATTTCCCCATAATGACCCCTTCCACCTTCGCTTCACCACAAGCCAATAGTGCTTCAATATCCGTCAAATCTCTCACGCCGCCTGATGCAATCACAGAAAGGCCCGACACTTTGGCTAGGCGTGCCGTAGCCTCGACATTAACACCTGAAAGCATGCCGTCGCGAGAAATATCCGTATAAACAATCCGTTTTACGCCGCACTCCGCCATGTCTAAAGCTAAATCACGAACAGCAACAGGGCTACTTTTTCCCCAGCCTTCTACAGCCACAATGCCATCTTTAGCGTCAATCCCGACAACAATTTTTTCACCGAACTTTGCCACAGCCTCTTTGACTAAAGCCGGATTCTTCACCGCAATCGAACCAAGTATCACGCGGCTTACGCCCATTTCTAGCAACATATCAATGGTCTCCAAATCGCGAATACCGCCGCCAAGCTGTACCGGAAGCTCCACTTGCTGCAAAATATCTTCTATGGCAGCTAAATTGACAGGTTTTCCTGAACGCGCCCCATCCAAATCGACAACATGCAGATACTGGGCTCCTTCATTTTGCCAGCGACGAGCCATATCAGCCGGACGCTCGGAAAAAACAGTCTCGCGGGCGAAGTCCCCCTTCACTAACCGTACGCATTTACCACCGCGAATATCAATGGCAGGAAATAAAATCATTAGGCCATCTCCTTAAAGTTTTCCAGTATTTTAAGACCCGCTTGGCCGGATTTTTCCGGATGGAACTGCACAGCTTGAATATTGCCTTGGCCTACAGAAGCCGTAATGGGACTGCCATAATCTGTCACAGCTGTAATCAGTGTATCATCCGTTGGAACGGCATGATAACTATGCACAAAATAAACATAAGGAGCAGATAAATCCTTAAACAAAGAGCTAGACTTTCTGAAAGCAAGATCATTCCACCCCATGTGAGGCACTTTTAACCCAGGGGCTACAATTTTACGGTTCATACCAGAAAAAATCCCCAGACCTGCAACGCCGGGTGTTTCTTCGCTTCCTTCAAACATCAGCTGAAGTCCCAGGCAAATACCCAAAAAAGGTTTGCCAGACTGAACGACTTCCTGAATAACAGCTTCTAGCCCGAAACTTCTTATATTCTCCATGCAATCACCAAAAGCACCGACACCAGGCAAAACAACTTGATCGGCTTTACGAATCACATCGCCATCACGTGTCACAGTCACCGCGGCCCCGAGCTTGACAAAAGCCTTTTCTACACTATATAAATTGCCCATACCATAATCCATGATTGCAATCATCGTGATCCCTCCTCACTCTAACATGCCTTTTGTAGACAACACGCCTTGAATACGCGCGTCTTGCCTTGTTGCTTCATCTATGGCGCGTCCAAAAGCTTTAAACACGGCTTCAACGATATGATGACTATTCGTTCCTGCCAGTAAACGAATATGCAAGGTCAGACCGGCATGAGCGGCTACGGCACGAAAAAATTCCTCTGTCAGTTCAGTAGCAAAAGACCCAATTTGCTCCGCTTGTACAGGAAGGTCATAAGCCAGATAAGGACGCCCGGAGATATCCAGCGATACAAGTACCAAAGCCTCATCCATGGGCACATAAGCTGTACCATAACGCCGAATACCCTGCTTATCACCCAAGCAGTCTTTTAGCAGCTGCCCCAGAACAATTCCCACATCTTCTACAGTATGATGGCCATCTACCTCTAAATCGCCCTTGGCTTTGAGCGAAAGATCACAGAGTCCATGCTTTGTGAATAAAGTCAGCATATGATCAAAAAAACCAATACCTGTAGCAATCGTTGCCTGCCCCTGCCCATCGAGAATTAACGTTGCGGCAATATCTGTTTCAGCTGTTTTTCGTGTCACTGCAGCCTCTCGCATCTTTATTTCACCTCACACTTTAAAAATTTTTCAATTTGCTTAAAGAGTGTATCATTTTCTTCTTGCGTTCCGACGGTAATGCGCAAACAGCCCTCAAGTCCCGGGGCCCCGGCAAAACTACGAATAGCCGTTCCCTGATTTGCCAGACTTTCGGCAAGCTGTGCGGCCTGTTTCAAGCGAATCATAATAAAATTCGTCTGTGATGGATAAACAGTCATACCTGCCAGAGTCGCAAGCCTCACACTCAAACGTTCCCGCTCACGCATAGTGGCTTGAATAGAATCCTCAAACAACTCCTGATTCTGGCACACCACTTCGGCTGCCGCAAGTGACAAGGCGTTGACATGATAAGGAAGTAGTACTTTATTGATAAGCTCAATAAGCTTTGGTGATGCCACCATATAACCAACACGCGTTGCAGCTAGTCCATAGGCCTTGGAAAAAGTCCGCGCCACAATGAGCTGCGGATATTTTGTCAGCAATTCCACTGTCGACGGACCGTAAAATTCCACATAGGCTTCATCAACAATAACCGGACACGTAAGAGAAGACAGAACTTTTTCAATGGATTCCCTGCCAAGAATATTACCTGTTGGATTATTGGGATTACAGAGAATCGCCAACGAAGCCGCCTGAGCCGCTGCAATAAAATCATCGACAGGCAGCGAAAAATCTTTATTTAAAGGCACTGCACAAACGATACTATCCGTAATCTGCGTATAAATACCATACATCGAAAAAGAAGGGCTAGGAAAAACAATTTTTCTTCCTGCTCCGCCAAAAGCCTGACAAAGAGCCAATAATACCTCACTGGAACCACAACCAAGCGCGATCTGCTCTGCAGTAACACCCAGTCTTGAAGCAATAAGTTGACGAAGTTTTTCATCTGACGCTGGATATCGCTGTAAACAAACCTTCTGTAACGCTGCTTCAATCTGCTCCGCTACAACCGGCGGCAAAGGACTGGTTTTTTCATTCGCATCCAGCTTAATATTCCAAACCTCATCTTCTACATGATAAGGCGCTAAATTGGCTAAACTATCTCGTATAATCATCGTCATAAGTTACTCCTCCCTCAAACGAATCGCATTGGCATGAGCCCCAAGGCCCTCAGCTGTTGCCAGACAAATGACATCGGAACTGACAGAGCGCAACCCCTGCTTCGTATAAGCAATAAGACTCGTTTTTTTCATGAATGAATCAACATTAAGCACCGAATAAAATCGTGCCGTACCGCCAGTCGGCAAAATATGGTTAGGTCCAGCTAAATAGTCGCCAAGAGGTTCAGGCGAATAAGGTCCAAGAAAAATTGCTCCGGCATGACGAATAAACGGCAACAGTTCAAAAGGCTGGGCAGTCAAAATTTCCAAGTGCTCCGGAGCTGCAAAATTAGCAATTTTGATAGCGTCCTTCAATTGGCCGACAAGAATGATTTTACCGTTTTTCTGTAGCGCGGCTTGTGCAATTTCTTGCCTGGAAAGCTTACTTAATTGCATAGTCACTTCCTTACAAACGTCTTCAGCTAATTTTCTCGAATCGGTGATTAAAATACTAGAAGCCAAAGGATCATGTTCAGCCTGACTAAGTAAATCGGCAGCAACATAGGCAGGCTTCGCTGTTTGATCAGCAATAATAAGTATCTCACTCGGACCTGCCAGCATATCAATATCACAGTACCCATAAACGGCTTTTTTAGCTAACGTAACAAAAATGTTGCCAGGACCGGTAATTTTATCCACCCGTGGCAGTAACTTTGTTCCAAAAGCCAAACCAGCAATCGCCTGAGCACCACCTATTTTGAAAATCCGGCTGACACCCGCTGCCTTGGCTGCTGCTAAAACATAAGGATTAACCTTGCCATCTTTTGTTGGCGGCACAGTCATAATGATTTCCTTCACACCCGCCACCGAAGCCGGCACGGCATTCATAATGACTGAGGAAGGATAAGATGCCGTCCCACCGGGTACATAGATACCCACACAGTCGAGAGGCCGAACATTTTGTCCTAATATACTGCCTTGCTCACGATAAGTAATCCATGACTTTGGCAGCTGTTCAGCATGAAAAGCGCGTACATTTTGTACAGCCTTGTCAATAGAAGCAAGAACCGCTTTATCAGCCTTATCTAAAGCCTCGTCCATCTCATCAGAAGATACTTCAAAAGTTTCTTTCGTAATGGTCACTCCATCAATGAGCTGCGTATAATGAAACAGGGCGCCATCACCATCACGCCGGACAGCCGTAACAATTTGATCCACAACCTGCAGCGCCGTTAAATCACGACCAAAATTTCGCCGAATACTTGCCTGAGCCTTTTCGCCAAGTACAACCTGATCAAAACTTGGCTTCGTCATGAGCTGTTTTAATTCTTCATCACTAAACTGCTTGACATCCGTTATTTTGAGCATTTCAATTCCTCACTTTCTGTCAAGACCTTCAAATCTTCGACTAATTGATGAATGCGATTAAATTTCATTTTAAAACTCACGCGATTAGCAATAAACCGAGCTGTAGCCGGAGCAATTTGCGCCACCTCAATCAACCTGTTTTCTTTGAGCGTACGACCTGTTTCAACAATATCCACAATAAGCTCAGCAAGACCAACCATAGGTGCCAGTTCGATAGAGCCATTGAGTTTAATAAATTCCATTTGAATCCCCATATCATGAAAAAAACGTTCCGCTACATGAGGATACTTGGTTGCCACACGCATATGAGCATAATCACTCAGCTTGGGCTTTAAAAATTGCTCAGGCACAGCCGCCATTAACCGGCACAAGCCAAATTTTAAGTCAAGCAGTTCATAAACATCGCGATTTTCTTCAAGTAGTACATCTTTACCGATAATACCAATATCCGCCGCTCCGTATTCTACATAAGTTGGCAAATCAGCTGTCTTCGTAATAATAAATCGTAATTTTTTTTCTTCATTAGCAATCACTAATTTTCGGGAATCTTCGCTAAGTCCCTTAGCACTGTAGCCAAGCGCCGCTAAGCGCCGTACAGAGTGATCAAAGAGTTTACCTTTGGGTAAGGCAATTGTTAAATAATCCATATCACTGGAAGTCATAAATCCTCCTATAATTTCTTAAGTAAAATAGCCAATCCTTTATCTCTTTAAAGCATTAGATTAATAATATGATAACATCATTTTCTAAGATCGTCAATAAAAAGCAGAGTTATTTAAATGATTTCCATAGGATTTTTACCTTGTTATGTAGAAGTATCTGAGATAGATCAAACTGAAGCCTGAAAGGGAGGTTCTCATCTTGAAAATTCTTGTCCTCAATCAGCTATCCTCACGCCATATGGATCAGCTGTTACGAGTTGATCCTGCAAGCGAAATTGTCAGTTGTACACTTAAAGAAGCTGAGCAACATATTGCTGATACAGATATTCTCGTTGCCTGGGGGTCTACTCATATTGAAAATCTCTTTGCCAAGGCCAAACAATTAAAATGGATTCATGCCTTAAGTGCCGGCGTGGAAAACTTAAATATCGCCCCGCTCATTGATCAACATATTATCTTAACGAATTCGAAAGGCATTCACGGAATTCCCGTATCCGAGCATGTCTTTGCCTTGCTTCTTTCCTTTACGCGTGGCCTGCACTTATGTGCTAAAAATCAGCAAGCCAAAGTATGGAAACGTGTTTACACAGATGAACTGTATGAAAAAACCTTAGCCATTATCGGTTTAGGAAGTATTGGCCGGGAGGTTGCCAAGAAAGCCAAAGCCTTTGGCATGAATGTCGTAGCAACCAAACGAGAAGTGACAGCAGAAATTTTTATTGACCGTCTCTATAATCCAGCTGAATTAGATGACATGCTTGCCATCTCCGATGTCGTTGTCGTCGCTTTGCCGCTCACGCCAGAAACACATAACTATATTCAACGGCAGCACTTTACTGCCATGAAAAAAACGGCCTACTTCATCAATATCGCCCGAGGGGATGTTGTAGTAGAAGCAGACCTCATTGCCGCCTTACAAGCAGAAGAAATTCAGGGAGCCGGACTGGATGTATTTATGAATGAACCTTTGCCAAAAACAAGCCCCTTATGGGAAATGCCCAATGTCATTATTACACCCCATAGTGCAGCCATGTCGCCTTATTATATGGATCGAGCCATGAAGCTATTTGCTGACAATCTATCACGCTTTATAGAAAAAACAGATATGCACAATGTGATTGATAAATACAAAGGCTATTAATTCATTTGATCAGCCTGACGTAAAATAACGAGTTCAGGTGAATCATCGGCAGCTGGAAGATCATGATGCTTGGCAACAAGTTCAATAATTTCCGGCTCCGCGCCCAATTTTTGTAAACGGCAAGCACCCATTTCACCATGATGATAATAAACAAACAAGACCTGGCGAAAATTTGCTAGGTCATATTTTATATACTTTGTTCCTTTTGTTTCGGACCAACGACGCGAAAAGTTCGGAAAAGCCGCTGAAAAAAGCACAGCCATGACCTTCATGGCTGTGCTTAAATTCTTTTCGGCACGCCCTATGTCATGAAGCAAAGCCGAACGCACCAGTAACCTCTGTTTACTGTGCATCATCGGCTTCATTAGTTGCTGTGCACAATAGGCAACATTCAAAGAATGACGCCTATCAGGCAAGGTCATTTGTTGAAATAACGCCTGTTCAGTTGTTGTTAAATAGTGACTCAGAAAGTCTTCGTCAGCTTGGTCTATTTTGGCTGTTAGGGCGCGCAAAAATTGTTTTACTCGTTTAAACATCGCTTAGTCTCCACAATAAATCAGTTCTTCATACCCTTTGTCACGAACAAATTCTGCTGCTTCTTGTCGACTTTGCGGCAAAAAAGCCAAAGCCACGCGCGCACCCTTTTTTCGAAGCTCAGTAGCCGTTTGAATCGCCTCCTGAGCTTTATTTTCCGTCCAAGCTACATAGAGACTTTTTTCAACAATAGGCAGTTCAATATGCTGCCGTTCTAAAGCCAATAATATGCGTTCCATTCCTAAGGCAAAACCTGTAGCAGGAGAATCGGCACCAAAAGAAGCCAATAATTGATCATAACGACCACCACCGCAAACAGGAAACCCAAGTCCCGGCGTATAGCCTTCAAATACAATTCCTGTATAATAATCAAAATCGCGAATCATGCCAAGATCAAATTCCACATGATCAGCCACGCCATAATTTTTCAATAGTTCAAAAACCTGGGCAAGATCATCCAAAGCCTGCCGCGAAACATCATGCTGAGCAAACTTCCGGGCCGCTACAAGCAGTTCTTCCTTACCATGCAGCAGTGGCAGTTCTAATAATACCTGTTGGGCTTCAGACGACAGGCCCGAGGCTGCCACAGCCTCTTTTAGCGCCACCAAATCCCGCGCCATCAGAAGCTGTTTGATTTGCTGGCGCTCAATGACTGATAAGTGACTTTCTTCCATGAGCCCGCTAATAAACTGCATATGTCCTAAACTAATTTGAAAATCTTTCAACCCGCAAGCGGCCATAGTTTCTACTGCCAAAGCAATGACTTCTGCATCAGCTGCCGGGCCGGGAACCCCCATAAGTTCGACACCTGCCTGATGAAATTCACACTGCCTGCCTGCCTGGTATTCCTCTTGGCGAAAAACACTGGCCAAATAAGACAAGCGAAGTGGACGGTCTACTTCATGAAGACGAGTTGACGCCACACGCGCAATCGGTGTCGTCATCTCAGGACGCAATACGAGGAGCCGATTGGTCTGGTCAAAAAATTTAAACATATTTTGTGCATAACCCGTGCTTTCAGATGCCACTGCGACCGTTTCCAAATATTCAAAAGTCGGGGTAATGACTTCATCGTAATCCCAGGCAGCGAAAAGATTAGCCAAACGATTTTCAATCACTCTTTTTCGTTTCGCTTCCTGTGGCAAGAAATCACGTGTTCCATAAGCTATTTGCGGCAAAAATTGGTTGTTTTTCATTCAGGCTTCTCCTCTTTCTTTGTTGTTTCCAACCTCGGCAAAATCATCTTGTAACCATCAGCCCCATAATAAAGGCAGCGTTTTACGCGGCTGATTGTGGCTGTACTCGCCCCCGTCTCAGTCACAATATCATCATAAATGGTACCATTTTTAAGCATTCTGGCCACTTCCAAGCGCTGCGCCATGGCCTTTAGTTCACTAATGGTACAAATATCTTCAAAAAACTGATAGCATTCTTCTAAATTTTCAATAGCCAACACAGCCCGAAATAATTGATCGGTGTGAGGGTCTTGTAATTTTGGATTGATTGACATAGAATCCCTCCGTTCTTTCGCTTTTTTAAATCATTTCGCTATAAAGGAATCAACTTCCTTCTTATTGCTTTCATTCTTTCCCACTTTAATTAATAAAATTAATAATTTAACAAAACTACTTGAATAAAATTTTTCTTGACAGGATTTTTACTCTTTGCTATCATATTTCTTAACAACTTCACATCCTTTCATCAAGAGTTGGCTGAGGGACTGGCCCAATGAAGCTACGGCAACCATCGTGTAAACGAACGGTGCCAATTCCGACAGGAGAAAAATCCTGGCAGATGAAGAACAAGGTTTCAACTTGACCTCTTCCTCTGTATGTGGAAGAGGTTTTCTATTTTTATTAAGGAGGAAAGATACTTTGATTACTTTACAGCAAATCTCAAAAACTTATCAAGGCTCATCTGGCCCTGTCCCGGCCTTAACCGATATTAATCTTCATGTGGCCAAAGGAGATATTTTTGGTATTATCGGCAAAAGTGGTGCAGGCAAAAGTACGCTCATTCGCTGCATTAATATGCTTGAACGGCCCACAACAGGAACCGTTACCGTTGACGGTCAAGCACTGTCGAACTTAAAAGAAAAAGATCTCAGAGAAGCACGTAAAAAAATCAGTATGATTTTCCAGCACTTTAATTTGCTATCGTCGCGAACAGTTTTTGACAATGTGGCCTTCCCCTTAGAACTGGCTGGCAAAAGCAAAGCCGAAATTCAAGCGGAAATCCAACCTCTTCTGGAACTCGTGGAACTATCTGACAAACAGAATCACTATCCTGCTCAGCTCAGTGGTGGACAAAAACAGCGCGTGGGTATCGCCCGGGCCTTAGCCAGTCATCCCAAAGTATTGTTGTGTGATGAGGCCACATCCGCCCTTGATCCTCAGACAACCCATTCCATTTTGAATTTACTCAAGGACATTAATAAAAAATTTCAGTTAACCATTGTACTCATAACGCATGAAATGCAAGTCATTAAAGAAATTTGCAACAAAGTCGCTGTAATTGAAGATGGACGGATTGTTGAAGAAGGACCTGTACTCGATATTTTCACAACCCCCCAATCAGCAACAACACAAGACTTCATTAATACGCTGGCTAAAAATAATATCGAAGAACTCCTTGGTAATCGCGTCATCACCAAAGACGCCACAGCAAGCAACAATTTGCTGATTAAATTAACCTTTTTCGGTACCTCAGCAGATGAACCCGTCATTGCAAGTCTCATTCGTCAGTTTAATGTTGAAGCGAACATCCTCTATGGTAACATTGATCATATTAATGGTACCCCCTATGGTACACTTGTTCTAGAGCTATCAGGCGAGCAGCCCAAAATTCAAGCAGCATTTACCTTCTTACAAGCCAAAGATTTAAGAATTGAGGTGATTGGTTATGTCGCAAGAAATTGTTAATTTACTTACAACCGCCTTAGGTCAAACGATCTATATGGTAACGATTTCTGCACTTATTGCTACGTTCATCGGTATCCCCCTTGGTGTCACACTTGTAACAACAAGTAAAGGACATATTCTTGAAAAGCCGGCCTTAAATAAATTTTTAGCCATCATTGTCAATGCCACACGTTCCGTGCCATTTATCATTTTAATGGTGGCCATTATTCCTCTCACACGAATCATTGCCGGTACCTCGATTGGCACAAGTGCTGCTATGGTTCCGCTAAGCATTGCCGCCATTCCTTTTGTCGGTCGTATTATCGAATCCGCCTTAAAAGAAGTGGATCACGGACTCATTGAAGCCGCTCAGTCACTCGGTGCCTCACCGCTTCAAATTATTTGGAAAGTATTAATTCCTGAAGCCATGTCGGGTATTGCGCTGGGACTGACCATTACAGTCATTAATCTCATTGGTTATTCTGCCATGGCAGGTGCCATCGGCGGCGGCGGTCTGGGCGACCTTGCCATTCGCTACGGCTATCAGCGGTTTCGCGGCGATATTATGCTCATGACAGTGATTATTCTCATTATTATGGTTCAAGTTGTACAGGGCCTAGGCGATTATGTTGCGCATCGCTTAAATAAACGCTAATTTATTGGAGGAATTCACATGAAAAAGCTGATTCAATTCTTAACTACCAGCCTGCTTGTGGTCTTCTCTTTGACCTTGCTCGCAGGCTGCGGCAGTCAAAGCACTGCCCCGGAAAATAAAGTCATTAAAGTCGGCGTCACTGCTGGTCCCCATGCCGAAATTATGGATGAAGTGAAAAAGTTGGCTGAAAAGCAGGGACTCAAAATCGAAGTCGTTGAATTTAACGATTATATTCAACCCAATGTCGCCCTCAATCAAGGGGATATTGATCTCAACAGTTTTCAACATGAACCCTACCTAAAAAATATTGTCAAAGACCGTGGTTTTGATATTGTATCCATTGGCAAAGGCGTTATTTTCCCCATGGGAATTTACTCGAAGAAAGTAAAAGACTTAAATCAAGTGGCTGATGGCGGAACCATCGCCATTCCAAACGACCCAACAAACGGGGGGCGCGCACTTTTACTGTTACAGCAAAAAGGACTGTTGAAATTAAAAGAAGGTGCGGGTCTCACAGCCTCTGCCGACGATATTGCTGAAAATCCAAAACATTTGAACATAAAAGAACTGGATGCCGCTCAAATTCCTCGTTCACTTGATGACATTGATGCCGCTGCCATTAACACCAATTACGCCCTTACAGCTGGTTTAAACCCTGTAAAAGATTCGATTGCTTTAGAAAGCGGTGAATCACCTTATGCCAATATCATTGCTGCCCGTGGCCAAGATAAAGACAATCCGGCTTATTTAAAACTTGTTGAAATTTATCACTCTGATCAAATAAAAGCCTTTATTCAAGAACACTTCAAAGGCTCCGTCATTGCCGGCTGGTAATATAAAGATAGGACCCGTTCATAACGAACGGGTCCTGTTTCTTATTCTCGCCAAGCCACACCGTGAAAAAAAATATCCGCTATTTGTATGGCCGATTTTTCAAAACTTTCCGGTGTCGTACCGGCAAATTTTTGAAAGACCATCATCATAATGACACTAAAAAGTCCGTAAGCAGCCTGATTGGCATTACACGGACGAATCACTTGCTGTTCTATGCCTTCACGGATGACTTCTTCTAACAACGCAATGGTAGCATGAAAAGCACTGCGATACTTATCACGTTGTTTTTCCGTTAAACCACTACTACCGGAAAAGCCACGCATTTCATGCATCAACACGCGCCATAAGTCAGCATTTGTAACATAAAACTGCAAATACATGCGAATAAGCAATTGAATTTTTTGCATTGGCGGCTGTAAACTTTCCACAACATCCTGAATAGCCAATTCAAAGGGATCGCTTCGTTCTTTCACAAGGATGTAAAAGAGCTCTTCTTTATTATGAAAATAATTGTACACCGTACCTTTGCCTGTCGCAGCCAAGTCAATAATCTCATCAATCGTAGCCCGATGATAACCTTTTTGGGAAAATATAACATACGCTGCATCCAAAATTTGCTCACGCTTCGTACGCATGTCTTCTGCCGCTTCCCGTTCATGTCGATAAACCATGTGCGCCTCCGTAACTATACTCTCTATTCATTATAAAAACTTGCTTAAGCTCTGTCAATGTAACAGTTTGTTTTCCAGCGTACCCGTCATTATGAGTCCCTTACTATCTTTCCCTACCTCCGGACCGATTCCCACATTGACGACTGCATAATAAGGCTTATGCCATCAGCAAATCCTTGATTATAAAATATCTCACTGACGGTAGCTTCATGATGCGTAAAATAGTCCTGCCATTTATTTAGTTTTTTTAAATCCTCTTTCGACAATGTTGCGGCTAACTCTTTCAATAATTGTTCACTTCCCCGCTCGGCCCAATAGCAATCACCCGATACCTGTCCTAAGTCCCTCAGATTACCCTCATTATGCATAGCCCGCAATTCCCTTGTCACCGTTTCAAAAATGCGCATCCCATCACTCATAATACTATTATCCTCCTCCAAATTCAGGCTGCCATACCGCCCGTCTAAGGAGGAAATTAAAAGGCGCACGCGAGGTCTCTTTCTGACCTACACATGCGCTTTGCTCTATCGTTTGCATAGTTCTTGCATGCAGCCGCTAAGCTCTGTCAGCACGCCCCACACTTATGATACCGAACATACCATCGCTTGTATCAAACAAGGCCACACGGTATAATAGTAAGTATCGTCGTGGACAGTTCGCTGTTACGTGTAGGTGCTCAGCCACCTGCTCGTGCCTGAAAGTGGTTCCAACACTTTCAGGACACGGCGACTTTTTAATTTCCGCCTATTTTTATTATAGTCCTTTGTCCAAAGATTGCAAGCAAATAGACCGACGAAGTCAGTATTTTTTTCTGAATTTTCAATACGAGTCACCCCACAACATTTGCTCGGGATGATTTTTTTTATGTCCGCGAACCTTTGATTAAATTATATGTTATTACTATTTACTAACTATCGCTTATTAGAATAGTTTACTACATTACTAAAAATAGCCCCGCATCATTAAAGCTTGGCTGGATAACCAATTTTCCACTTTTATTCATATATCCCCATTTTCCATCAACCTTTACTGCAACTAGACCATTAGAAAAATCCGATAATTTTGAGACGCCGTGCCATGACTTAATCACAACTTTTCCATCAATATTGATTACACACCACATATCATTATACTTAACTACTGCTAAGTCTTCATTAAAGTTATGAACTTCATCAAACTGCGGTAAAATTGTAACCTTTCCCTCTTTTGAAAGAAATCCCCACTTTCTATCCTGGTTCACTGCAGCCAAACCATCCGAAAATGGATAAACCTCATCAAACTGATAATTCGATAAAAGCTTTCCACTTTTATTTACAACCCCCCACTTGCCATTAACCTTTACCTTAGCTATACCATCTTGGAATTGTGACATTTCTTCATATTGAGGCGTAATGACAAATGTGCCCTTTTTATCAACACAGCCCCATTTATCGTCAATCTTTACAATTGCCAAACCATCATTATATGTATTCACACAATCATATTTTGTCGGCACAATAACTTTTCCACTCCGATCAATATAACCGCGTTTTTCATTGCTCTTTATGTCTCTAGTATCTATTTCATAATAATTGACGCTAGCCCCAACGGCAAATGCCAATACGTCAAAAAATCCCACACTTTTTTTTGTTACCCGAACTTCAGCCAGACCATCCTGAAAGGGTAGAACAGTATCAAACGGTGCCGTGAATAAAACATTACCCGTTTTATCAATATACTTCCATTTCCCATCAATATTTACTGCTGACAAACCTTCATTAAATCCGTGTGCGACACCTTTAAATTGTGCACCTATTATTAAACCGCCATTTTTATCAATATAACCCCACTTGTCATTAATTTTCACAGCAGCTAAACCTTCACTATACCCCATCGCTTCTTGGTATTGGCATGGTATTACTATTTTCCCGCTTCGATCAATAAAGCCCCATTTATCATCAGTTTTCACCGGCGCTAGTTCTTCTGAAAAAAATTGTTCTTCGGTAAACTGTGCCGGAATTATCGGCTTCCCATTATTATCATAAAAGCCCCATTTTTTATTATCTTTTACGAGAGCTACACCGTCTTTAAATCCTTTTACCTCGCTAAACTGTATCGGTATAATAACGTTGCCACTTTTATCATAGAATCCCCATTTGTCATTATCATTCTTTACCGCGGTATAACCTTCTTTATACTCACTTACTTCTTTAAATTGAACAGGCACAATATTTTTACCGTATTTATTATAATAGCCCCATTTACCTCGGTTTTTGACTGCTACCAGTCCATCTTGAAAAGTTTTCACTTCATCAAAGATAGGAGGTATTATAAACGTTCCAGTCTCATCAATAAATCCCCACTTGCCATCAATTTTGACCGGCGCTAAAATTACATCTATTTCCTTTTGAGGTATCGGACTTGCTTTCTGAACCAAGGTTGTTTCTGAATTATTCAAATCAGAGTTAATGTTTATTACCTCTTGTTGTGCTATCAACGCTTCGGCCGATACATTTGCTAAACACGCCAGTGATATGATACTCATACTCATCACTACTACTAGAAGTTTTATATTACTTTTAAGTTCCAAATTTGTAACCCCTTCTTTAATTGATTGCATTGCTTTGCTAAAGACAGTTAAGTCATCGAATTACCAAATTTTCATCTCCTCGAAACCTACTTTCTTGTATTGAGATCTTATCTGTGAAAACCATCAATACGCCAAAGTAAATATAATGAAATTTATAATTATTTAATTTATTTTTAATAATTTAATACCTACTAGAGATGTTTGACATACTCCTTCCTAAAATAGCTAAAAATACCATAATAGTATCAATATTCCTTCTAAAGTCCTATCTTCTCCTAGCTATGGTCCTATCTTTCGATCTGCCAAAATCCCCTCAAAAAAAGATAAGCTCCATCAACCGGATTTCCGGCAAATGAAACTTATGCTCTATATTGGTATCTAATAACTAAATCATTTATCCGCACAATGCAGCTGGCGTAACCACCCGTCCCCGAGGGTCCGGTTTAACAATCCCAGTTGCATTAAATAAGGCTCATATACATCCTACCCCACTAGAACATGTCACTCCTGCTTTATCAAACCAGCAATATAGCCATCCATAAAGTCAGTAAAAGCCTGAGAATTTTCTAACTGTTGCTGCGCTTCCTCTTTGCTTACGATATAAAAATCATCGTAGTCCGTTTTATTACGGACCCGAAAAGCATTAGTAACCATCTTATAGTAACTAACCTCAATTTTTTTACTAGCAATATAATATTGGTTAAAATAGCCAAGGATGCTCGAATGCTTTTTAGAGTCAAAGCTATCAATAGCCAATAACGCCCTTGTGGCATGGAACATAGCATAATAAGACCGATTAATCGAATTTGCCAACCGGCTCTCTTCAAAAGCGTCCTGTGCATCAGCCAGGCACTCCTTTGCCTTTCCCATAAAAAAAGACAAAGGGACGGTGGTATTGTCCTACTTGATTTTTTCAATACTTCCTTTACTAACTCCTGTTACTCTGGAAATTTGCCGTATTGATAACCCCCTTTCCTTCAGCTTTTTAATATATTGATTTCTTTTGGTTATATCCATTCCGACAATTTCACTACTATTTACTCCACATACTTCTTTTATCATTCGTACCGCTTCGGCATCTGTTATTCTAAAGTTATCTTCACTGATATCTAAAATATTATCTTGACTTACCTGTTTATGCAAATCTACAAATTGTCCTTTCGTTATCATTCCTAACACAATTTCAACATCGACGAGGCTACTTTTTCCTATATATTCTCTGTAGCTACTCCATTGATACTCAGATGGTGTTTTACTCAGTCCGGCTTGGACTGGATTATTATGAATGTAGCTTAATACCGTTAATAAATAGCTATCATCATTGATTGGCTCGCTTTTAAATCTATCCTGAAATAAATGCCCTACTCTCTTATATTTCTGATTGAAATAGTATACATACCTAGCACCTATTCTCTTAAAAATTTGCTCTAAACTTTCTTTACCCTCTTTCATTAATAGATGAATATGATTGCCTAAAAAACAATACGCATATATTTCATATCCACATATTTCTTTACATTGCTGCAACACTTCTTTAAGTTTTTGCTTATCGTATTCATCTTCTAAAATTAGCTGCCTATTTATACCTCTCAGCATTATATGATATATGCCGCTATCACTTTTTAATCGGGCTGCTCTTACCACTATTTAACACCTCAGATTAATCATATCATTTTATTTATTTTATCTCAAGACAAAACCACCGTCCCCTTGTCTTACAAGATAATGTGCTGGAGGCTGCGCTTCCGTCTACGGATTTAGATGAATTGGATACAATAGTGGTTCCTGCCCAAGAAGAAGGGTTTAAAGAAACTTTTATCGGAGAAAAATGCTGGTATTCAATTAGAATTTCGGCATCGATGATAAGTAAGATTAAATACATAGCAGCCTATCAAGTTGCTCCGATATCTGCAATAACACATGTAGCAGAAGTCGAGCGAATTGAAAAATACAAGGATACTGCTAAATATATATTGTATTTCAAAGGTGACGCTAAGCAAATCAAAAAAGTATCGCTGTCAGGACAATCAAAAACGAAAGCCCCACAGTCACCGAGGTATACTTCCTATGCGAAACTCCTAGAAGCAAATACTCTCGAGGATTTATGGGCATGATTTTAAACAACTATATAGTTGTTATTTCAATTCCGGGAACCTACTGCATTTATTTTGTAGTAGGTGTTTTTTTGTTACTTTTTTGCCGAATCATTTCCTTTCTGGCTTGTCCGACTTGCCAACAAGATAATCTATTGACACGTCAAAATAGTCAGCTAAAGCATTGGCAACTTCCAAACTCGGCAAGCGAAAACCGGTTTCCCAATGACCGATTAATGCCTTTGATACGCCTAATTTATTGCCTAAAGCAGCGTGACTTAAGTTTTTGGCAGTACGTAATGCCTTCAGCCGTTCTGAAAATTTTTCTCTTGATATCATAAAAACACCTCTTGACGACTACTTTGAGTAGTCGTATACTATAAACAAGGTGACTACTAAAAGTAGCCAAAAGAAGGTGGTAATGAGAAACCATTGTGTACTATGGGAGAGTTCAATAAAACAGGTATGTTTTTGTTTAACCTGCAAAAGGAGATGACCTAGAGACACAGCAGTATCCTGCAGAAATGATACTGTCGATAACAGATACCGATTGGTTTGTTTAAGCTGCTATCAAGGGGAAAGTCTGCTCTTGAAAGTGTCAAATTGACTCTTTAGATTGAAATTGACACAAAATTTATTGAAATACCCAACAATACAGCAGGTGATGTATTTTCTTCAACGCTGTTTATTTGTCGCACCTGTAATGCATTGGCGTGCAATCAGGCAGCAGTGGGCGATTCCAAAATCAAGTAATTTTATTATACTGTATCTACTGTAAAAGGTAAATCGACCCGGTAGAAAATATGACCAAAAAGGAATGCGAACGTATTCTTGGAAAGAAAATGGCCAAATTTAAGTTGGCTTAATTACAGGAGGGATAACAAGTATGAAAATTATGGATTGTACTTTACGAGATGGGGCAAATGTGGTTGGAAAAGGTTTTCCCGGTGAATTAACCACCTTAATAATCAAAGGATTAATCGCCAGTCATGTTAAAACGATTGAGTTTGGCCATGCAACAGGGCTTGGAGCTACAGAAAACGGCGCAGGAGAAGCGCCTTTATCCGATGAGGAATATCTTGATTTAGTCGCACCATATGCAAAAAAGGCAGAGCTTGGGATGTTCTTACTGGCTAAGAATGCAACTCCTAAAAGTATAAAGATGGCAGCAGATAAAAAGCTTTGTTTTTTACGTGTCGGCGCCAACGCCGGTGATGCTGACCAGGCAGAAGCGGCAATAAAAATGGTTAGGGATGCCGGATTGTCTGCCAAGTATAGCATAATGAAAGCTTATGTTTTATCTCCGGCAGAATTGGCGGAAGAAGCTGCCAAATTGGAAATCTTTGGTGTGCAAGCCATAACGATCATGGATTCTGCCGGCTATATGTTGCCACAGCAAGCTTTTGCGTATACCAAACAGGCTGTAGAAGCTGTAAAAGTTCCTGTGGGATTTCATGGGCATAACAATTTGGGATTGGCAGTTGCCAACGCCATTGCTGCGGAAGAAGCCGGTGCAGAGTTCATTGATTGCGGCTTGATGGGAATGGCGCGCAGTGCGGGAAATATTTCGACTGAAGCCGTTATAGCTGCGTTTCAAAGGCTGGGAAAAGCTAAAGAGTATGCGCTGTATGACTTACTGTCATTTATAGAAAATGAGCTGAGACCCAAAATGATTGAATATGGATATCATGACCCTATTCCTCCTTTAGATTTGGTGCTTGGTTATTCAGGCTGCCATTCGAGCTTTGTTCCATTATTTAAAGATGTGTCTACGGCCAAAGGAGTTAATCTATATAAATTAATTGTGGCAACATCCATTAAAAATAGGAAATGCCCAACCAAAGAGCTTATGGAAAGCACAGCAGATAGGTTACTTACAAGTAAATAGTACTTGTCTTGACCATGTGTATGCACTACTGATTGAGGAGGGGGATCATGATGGGGGAAAAGAAAACAGGGCATAGATGGTGGGTATTAGCCTTGATCTTTCTAATTTATATGGTTGCCGGTGCGGATCGTTCTAATATTGGAATGGTCGTACCCTTTATTAAAAAAACTTTTAGTTTATCCAATACAGATATCGGAGCAATGGCGAGCTTTTTCTATCTTACCTATGCCTGCGTTCAAATACCGGCAGGTCATTTGTTTAGTAAAAAGGGTGTCCGCAAGTTTCTGCCCATTTCAGTTATTTTGACTTCAATGGCTACATTCATTATGGGGGTAGCGAATTCAGGGGTACATTTAAAAATGGCCAGAGCTTTATTAGGTTTTGCGGAAGGGCCTTTAAATATTGGGTGTATCACAAGTATCAATAGATGGTTTCCAACCCAAGAAAAAGGTATAGCTACTGGTGTGTTTATGTCTTCTATTAAATTTGCTCCGGCTTTTGTTCCGCCGCTTTGTGCATGGATTATTCTAACGTTTGGCTGGCGAGAAGTTTTTTATGCTTTTGCTGTGCCTGGATTTTTATTAGCAGTATTATGGTGGATATTTGTAAACGACAAACCGGAAGACAGCAAATTTTGTAATCAAGCAGAAGTTGATTATATTAATAACTCTACCATAGAGATTCATAAAAAAAATCAATCAGATGATCAGGTTGATACTGAAAATTCTCGTGGATTGGTTGATCAATTGATTCGAACTAAAATGATAAAGCCCTTAGCAACAAACAGTGAAATATTACGCTCATGGAATGTCTGGGCATGTGCTCTTGGTTACTTTTTCTTAGTAGGTATTACTTATACTATCATGACATGGATACCCAGCTATCTCATTAATGTTAAGCACTTTTCTATTGTAAAAGTCGGGCTTGTTGCTGCAGCACCTTGGGTCGGTGCCGTGCTGGGAAATATTATTGGCGGAATTATATCCGATAAAGTATTCGCCAGCAAGCGTAAACCCAATATGATGATAACAGCCGCTAGTACTGTAGTATTAATGTATTCTCTTTTATACGCTCCCAATGATCCGACTATTTTAGGATTTTTACTTCTAACTGCAGGTATTTTCTTAAATCTAGGATATTCAACATTTTTAGCATATCCAATGGGAATTACAACGAAAGAGAAATGTCCGTTTGCCGCAGCTATTATCAATACTTCCGGTTCTCTCGGCGGTGCCTTTGCCCCTTTTGCGGTTGGTGTAATTCTCGATGTTTTTAGTTGGAATATGGTATTTGTATTCTTGTCTGGAACTTCATTACTTACACTCATGCTATTATTAACAATGATTGAGCCAATCCCGGATCGCAGCCCAAAAAGCTAATAAGGCGGTATTATAAGACATTATAAAATGAGGAAGTCATGGAGGGTATGTTATGAAAACTTATATTTTTGATCCTATTTCCCCTGAAGCCTTAGCATACGCACGAAGTTATCTTGATGTGGTGTGTTGGGACAGTTCGGAAATTGTCAATTATGCGAATGCAGAAGCGGTTATAGTACGGACTTTTAAGATGACGCCAATGATGATCGATCAAATGCCGAACCTGAAAATAATTGCAAAACATGGCGTAGGAGTAGACAATATCGATATCCCTTATGCGAAAAGTAAAGGTATTCGAGTGACCAATACACCTACTGCGAATATGAACTCCGTGGCAGAATTAATTATCGGGTTAGCCTTCAACTGTGTGCGCAGAATTACGCAAAGCCAAATGGCCGTTTTAAACGGACTGGAAAAAAATTCACCCATGTATTTAAGCGGCTATGAGTTAGCGGAAAAAACGCTGGGATTGATTGGGATAGGTAAAATCGGTATGTCTGTTGGTAAGAAACTGCATGATGCCTTTGACATGAAGATTATTGCCTATGATCCCTTTGCTACAACGGATTACTGTAATTCCCTCGGTTTTGCCAAAACAGAAAGCCTGGATGAATTGTGCAGCAAAGGAGATATTATTTCTGTCTCCGTTCCCCTTACGAAAGAGACAAGAAATATGATTGCCAGCCGTGAAATTTCCTTAATGAAGGAAACTGCCGTTCTTATCAATACATCCAGAGGTGGCATTGTAAATGAAGATGACTTATATAAGGCTTTGAAAAATCACAAAATCTTCGGTGCTGCGTTAGACGTTTTTGTCCAAGAACCTGTCCGTAAAAATCATCCATTACTATCCTGCGACAATTTTATTGCAACACCCCATAACGGTGCTAATACGACTGATGCGTTGATACGCATGGGGATCGGAGCTGTTGATGAAATTATAAGACTTAAAAACGGCGAAAATCCTCTATCCGGGCTTTAATTAAACCTGAATTATTCATGGCGAGTTAAAAACGCCAGGTATCTGCACGAAACTTTTTCATTTTGTCAGGCAGACATAACCGACGAAACCAGTTAAAAAGATTGTATTCCAGCATACAAATCTGTAAGCGATTCGCATTAACAAGCATAGAATGACTGCTCATCGTAGCAAAGCCGAATTCATTTTTGGATTTCTTGATAAAATTTTCCATCCGACCACGATTACAGTAAAACTTTATTAGTTCCTGCGGCGGCAGTGACATATTGGTCACGAGGAGGTTTTATTAAAATGTATGATACTGTGAGAAAATGTCCGAATTGTGGTGCTGATGCACCTTGTGGTGGACAACTTATTAAATGCCAAGACTGCGGTGGTATTTATTGTTCCAATTGCTCTGGTACTGGATATGGGGGTACTTGTCCTTTTTGCAATAGTAACGAGTCAAAGTCATTTTAATAGCCTAGTCAAAATTCTGACTAGGCTCTGATTCACTCAGATATTGCTAGAATCATTGTAAATGGTGACTTAATAGGAATTTATTACCTAATGATTGAGTGCCACTAGAAGACACTGAGAAGAAAAGAGATGTCAGCGGATTTTTACGTCCGCTGACATCTCTTTTACTTATTTACCCGTAATCTTCTTCATTACGTCATCTGTTATATCTTGTCCACCATAAGCGATAACGCTTTTATCCACAACAACGGTTAATCCTTTGTCATCAGCTACCGCCTTGACAGCAGCATTTACTTTATCACGTATAGCATTTATTAGTTCCTGTTGTTTTTGTTGTAAACCTTGTTCTAACTGTTGGGATAAGGCTTTTTTATCCTGATCGTTCATTTTGGCTGATTTGGCATTAAAATCATCTTGTGCTTGGTCGAGTAAGCCCAGGAAATCTCATCCTGAGCTTCTCACGGGTAGGGTCGAAAACTAGCGCGCATCCCATTAGACTCCAGTGATAATTCCAACGCTTTCACGGTGGACCTCAGTCTGGTCTGCCCTAGTCACGTTTCCAGCCTCCGCCACGTCGAACGCAGCGTGCGGATTTCCCGCACTACGCTCTCCGGTTTGTTTCTCGTTAAGGTTTATGAGACCTATCATGTTGGTGACGCTTTCGTCTCTAACATGCGATGAACTCGATAGCCATTAAATAGCTTGAGTTCATCGTAAAGCCATTGTCTACTCCACCTCTTCCAACCGAAGCCCCGCCGATTCCGAGCCCTCCCCATATGGCGACGTATCTTCTTTTCTACCCAGTCCTTGATGAAGCTGAAGCACTCACTGGAGTGTCCCACAGCAAAATAATTCACCCAGCCCCGCAGTATCGGATTTATCAACTGTACCACCCGACTTACTGGTTGCGACTGGTATCGCCGAAACACATCCTTTAATTTCTGTAACAGCGCCGTTCGCTTTTTCAGCTTTGGCATATAGTGCGCTCGCCATACCTTGTTCTTGATGCTCCGAATCTGACGAAAGTCAAATCCCAGAAAGCCAAAGCTTTCCTTGCATCTCAAATCTACAGTGCGACTCTTTTCTTCATTTACTTGGACTTGTAGTTTGGCAAACTCTTCCCGTAGTCGCTTACTTACTGCTTTCAGCAACCAGTTATGGCGTGGATACTCATCGATCAGCACCACCAGATCGTCAGCAAATCTTGCATATTCAACGTAGGTGTATCGCCCATTGCGTGTGACTTCTTTAGCTCTTTCTAGCATCCGATCTACTTCTGTGAGATAGATGTTACTGAGCAACGGTGAAATCACCCCGCCCTGTGGTACTCCTTGCTTACCCGCTGCCGTCAACACCAATTTCATTAGATGCATGACATCTCGGTCATTGATTCGGCGCGCTATTTTGTCGAGAAGCAAATGATGCCGCACAGTATCAAAATAGGCACTTAAATCCAAATCTATAACCCGAGTTTTCCTCTGGACAATCGCTGTTGCTACCCGATGTACCGCTTCATGCGCAGTACGTTTCGGTCGATAACCATACGACCCCGGTTGGAAATCCGCCTCGAAGATCGGTTCCATTATAAGTTTGAGTGCTCCTTGGACCACTCGGTCTCGGATTGCAGGTATTGACAGGACGCGTACTTTTCCTCCGTCTTTTGGTATTTCCTGCCGTCTCGCTCGTAGTGGCCGATAGGTTCGCTCGATAAGTTCGTCCTGTATTTCCTCAAGAAAAACCTCTACGCCTTGCGCTTCAATAGCCTCAAATGTTACGCCATATCACTCGCACGTTTCCATTAGAAACGGTTGTCGATAGGCTTCAGAGTCTTGGTTTCCCGCCACCCTGCTATCCAAGCTACAGGGGTTCTGACTTTTACCCCGGCAAGATTAACTCCTGCTGAACACGCCAGCCTTATCTGGACACACAACCGAACGTGAAAGTCTCCCTTCATTCGGCTCTTGTTATCCAACCGTTGGACGTATCCCCATTTTCCAGTGATAAAACAGGTTCGGTTGTGCTTTAGCTATTCGTATTAAATATCGATACGCTTTCGCTTTGCTTCTTTTTATGGTCTTATACTTGAACCTGATACATCTGATTAATGTGTGATTTACATAGTTAAGGACTTTTCTTGCTTCACTTGCACAGAATTTTGAGAAGTAATTTGACCATCCTCTAAGTATTGGATTCATGATTCCCGCCAGTTTTTCCAGAGACAGTATTTTATTACTTTGCCGGATGTCCCGAATCTTGTTTTTAAGATTTTGTCCCGCACTTTTGCTAACTGCGGGTGTAAAGCTGTTGAAAAATTTCCCATTCTCGCTTTTCACAAGCCGTCTACGAAAAGTATATCCTAAGAAGTCAAATGATTCATGTTCATGTCGTCCTGGATAGCGATCGCTTCTGCAATATACGATGCGGGTTTTATCTGGATGTATTTCCAGTTTACACGTCACCATTCGTTTCTTTAGGGCTTCCAAAAGTCTTTCTGCTGTCTCTTTTGTCCGGCAATGTATCACTCCATCATCTGCATATCTGACCCCGTGATTTTGCGTATATTGCCTCTCCATCCATAAGTCAAATGTATAATGCATAAAGAGATTTGCCAGTACCGGACTTATGACGCCACCTTGAGGAATACCAGAATTTCTTTCTTCACTACTACCATCCGCCATCATAATAGGGGCTTTCAATAATCTCTCAATATATAGGAGTATCCATTTACAATCTGTATGCGCTTGTATGGCCTTCATCATCAGTTCATGGTCAATATTATCAAACATTCCCTTGATATCAAATTCAATGACCCATGCCATTTTCCAGCATCGCTTTCGAGTGATTCCTACTGCATCTATGGCTGAACGTCCCGGCCTATACCCATATGAATTCGAGCAAAATTTCGGTTCCACCAACGGTTCAAAATTCATTCGTACTACCATTTGAGCCACTCTGTCCGTTATAGTGGGGATACCAAGAAGTCTTTTCTTTCCATTTCTCTTAGGTATTTCTACTCCTCTTACTGGCAAAGGAAAATAACTGCCTGATGACATCCTATTCCACAGCTTATATAAATTGTTTTTAAAATCTTTCTCAAATTCTGTAAAGTCCATTTCATCAATGCCTCCAGCGCCATGATTCGCTTTTACACGTTTGTACGCTTCTAACACTTGATACTTTGAAATCTCAAACGACTTTCCTTCTTTCATCAAATCCTCCCACTTCTGGTTGTTTAATTTCCGAAGTATAGATAACAGAATCCCTTCGCTCCTCCGCCATTACAGCAGATTCCTCACTACTATGAATTCTTCCGCATCTGCACCCTGCATCACTACTTTCATCCTTGTCATTGTATCGCTTGGACTTTTCGTTTTACATCAGTTAGTCCAGATTTCTCCTGTTCCTTATAAGAGCCTGTGCTATGCTCCTGTAACCTCAACGCCGACAGCCATCTGACCAGTAATCAGGTTTCCGTCAGATTAATCCCAGCGGTGTCAAAAGCCTCTGGTTTTGACTGCATTTTAAGCAGTAACGACGCTTCTTCAATTCTTCACTCTCGTTCAGCTTCATAGCACTCACCTGACTAATGTATTAGCCTTTTCCATTTGCGCTCAGCACCACAACTTTTGGCTGCAGCACCCAAAGGCGGTTTGAAACCTGCACCTGAATGCCGATTTCGATATGGACCTACCATCATCTCTCACAAAGCATGAATTGATTGCTAGTTTTCACTCTCCCCTCGTCGCAATCGTCTCCTCAGGACACACTTTGACTGCTACTTTGTAGGTTTCATTCGCTTGAGCCATATCAGGATGCTGATTAATTAATTGTTGATAGTTTACTACTCCGACTGGTGATGCATCAGCAGCATAGGTAGTAGTTGGCTGAGTAATGGCTACTATACTGAAGAGCATGAAGGCTGAGAGTAAGATAGTTTTAAATTTTAGCATTGAATGTTCCTCATTTCTGATTTTAGTTTGATTTTGTTTAGGTCAGCGGATCTTTACGTCCACTAGCCTATTTCCATTAATTACTTTAATCAAACTTTAGATTTCCTTTTTCCCATTCGGCCAAGGTCATCTCTGCATTAAATGCAATTGTTCCTCTGCCTATTGCCAATGCTTTCAAAACCGTTTTCGCTTGTTCTGGCAATATTGGAATTAAAGTAAATGCTGCAGTCAACCTAACATTTGCACTTGAATGTTCTAGAAAAGGAATTAATTTTTCAAGTCCATAATTAGGATTTTCCTTCAAATCACGTCTAATTCCCTGAATTATTCGATATTGTTTATTTCCTGTTTTAGAATCCCCCCGTTTAATAGAGTCTTCCTGCTTCAAGCACGCCTCTACAAACTCTTCAAGTATCTTTTCTAATGCTCTCATAATTAATTCACCCTCCGAAATTATTCAAACGGTTTAAAAACCCAACTACCATTTTCCTTAACGACATCTCCAAATTTCCTTAAATAATTCATTCCAAACTTAAACTGTTCCTCAAAGCTCTGACTCGCAAGCCAATCTCTTACTGTCAATCCATGTGTAAAGTCGGGTTTACTTGAATAAAATCCGCTGATTTCACTATGGACGCTTCCCTTGCCAGATTGCAAAGCAATTATGTTTTCTACAGTATTTATCTCTTCTGCCGCGAATCCAGCCCTACATGCATTCTGTTGAGCTTGTTCCACTATGTGATGCCACTGATTTCCTTCTCCAGGAGAACCAAGGAAAGCTTTTAATTCCTTAAACGTCTTGAAACCACCGCCACCGATAGAACCCATGACACTATCATTGACTTCTTTACTTACTTGTATCTGTTTTTCTACTTCAGCTGCCAATAATTTTGCATTAGTTGGATCATTTGGATCAAAACCTTGTGCCTTCAAAGAACCTTTCGCAAAATATACAGCCATCGAATCTTGTTCGCTTTTCGGCTCGGATGTATTCTGTCCCGTCGTAGACTGTGTTGTAGTTTCATCGCTAACCGTTTTTTTAGGTGCAGAATCAATAGGATAACTCTTGCCATCGATATTTATGGCAGCAGTTCCGTCCGGGTAATAATCATCGATTCTTCCCGTTTTACTATACTCATATTCTCCCCTACTAGGTAGATTATCACATACTTTTCCATCAGATCTTACTGCTTGTCCATCGCTGTTCCATGAGCCGCCATTATTCATCACACTATCAACTGTTTCTGGAGCCGGTGCAGGGGCTGGCTTGTAATTATCTTGCATATCTTGCCGTTGACCCTGACTATAGTCAAAATGGTCCAAAAAAGATGGCAGATAATCTTTATTTCCTTCCAACATTCCCCTATAATAACCTGCTAAATCATATCCTTGATAATAACCAGTTATTTGATTCAAGGTTAGATTTAATCCGCCCTTTGTATCTGCTGTATCATAATGTAACTGATCTAAAAGAGACTGTTCAATTGCTTCATCCCTTGTCAAATAGTGATCTTCATTATACTGACTTAGTGCTGCATAAAATGAATAAATTTCTAATCTCTTTCCCGAATCATCTCCTGCAGCTTTCAATGCCTCAGCCATTGCTTGTTGCTGGTAATGATCTAGCCAGTTATACTTCGTAGCATTTACTGCTATACTAGCACCTGCTTGTGCATTACCACCTGCTAACTTCGAAGCAACAGCTCCAATAGCAGCACTAACTAACTGATGAATTCCCGGGTCTTTGATCTTGGCTAATTCATTCTGTACAGCTTCATTTAATCCGGCACTGGCTGCTCCAGATGTGAAACTACTTCCACCAAGGTCTGACATAATACCGCCAGCTACTGCATGAAGGAGAATTTTATTAGCTCCGCCATCATGCCAGGAATCGGCTCTTGCCATAGCTTCTTTGTAAGCTGTTGTATTACCAGCTTTTTGTGCTTTATCCGCATCATCAAGTGCTTTTTGGTATTGATTTAAAGCCAAATCACCAATGGCTTTATAAGCTTCCTGTCCAAATACTTTCGTTAATTCTTGCTGTTCTTGAACCTTTTTCTTATCGAATATCTTACCTAAAGCGTTCAGGGAATCAGTAGTATTACGATTTAAGCTACTTAAATCTGTATTACCTGAACGAACTATAATTGTACCTTGTGCAATGGCTGATTTCGTAGTACTACTAGCACTACCATTAACAGGTACACTGATGTCTGGTGAACCAGAAAGGCCCTTTTCAGCAACCAATACTTGTTTGCCATTTACGTCTTTACCACCATCTTTAATATTGGTAACTGTATCCAGATTATACCCCGAACTGCTTGCGCTGTAATCCGCCTTATTCTGTATATCCGAGTGTGTCAGCGTATCCGTACTCAGCTTATTCTTATCCGGCGTAGCGTCACTGGCAATGACCGCACCCTTCAGGTCGGTGTTCATGCCTACTTGGATATCGAAGCCGCCTTTTCCTGCATAGATGCCGGTTTGTTCTGTTACGCTATTGTAATTAGAGTTGATTTTTCCTTTGCCTGCGGATAGATCGATTCCTGTGCCAATTCCCATCTTGCCACCGACTGAACTATTTGTTTCATGATAGTTATCACTGTCTTGCAGACTCTTGAGATTCAAATCGCGTCCGGCGTCGATTTTGATTGTTTCGCCTTGGGTTTTGGCGCCCGCAAGGTTTACGTCCTGACCGGAATGGATGGTGAGTGTATCACCCGCTGTAATCTTAGTATCCACGTGGGTAATGGTGTCACCATTTTCATTGCCCTTGTTTTTGGACCCTTGTACGAATGCGCCTGCTCCTTTTGCGCTAATGTCTACGCCAATCCCAGACGAACTGCCGCTTGTGGTTGTTTGGTTATGCGTGGTGTTTTGTGCAGCTTCCAGGTTTACGTCTTTGGCTGCTGTCAGATTGATATTTTTCCCGTCCAGCTGGGAACCCTTGATGGTAATGTCCCCGCCGAAGGCTGCGATATTCAGGTTCTGGCCTGCCGTAAGCTGGCTGGACTGCGCTGTGACGATTTCACTGTTGGTTTCGCTGCGCGTCTGGCTGGTACCGAGGCTAACACTGATACTGCCGCCGCTTGTGATGGCTTTGACACCATTTTTGCTGATGTTTTTCAGTGTGTCATCTTTGGTTAATGTTTCGGCTGCCCGGTAATCGTAGAGTGCCTTGAGACGAGAATCACTGACTTCGGTGCTGCGTTGGATGTTGTTTACGGCGCTGCCGATCACATTTAGCGCCGGGCTTCCTACACTGAAGCTCAGACCGCTTTGTTTGAATTCATAGACTTGTTTTTGCTTTGTCACATTATCGGCTGTTTCAATGGTGACGTTTTGTCCGGCGATATTTAGATCTTTGCCGCTAATCAAGTTGGATGCGGCGATATCCACATTCTTGCCTGCTTGGAGTGTCACGTTGCCATTGGTTGAGCCGATAGTACTGCTGACTTGGTTGATGTTAAGTACGGTGTTGTCTGTTTTTTGGCTGCGGCTGCCGATGGTGATGCCGAAGCTTCCGCCGCCAAAGATGCCGGATTTTTTCTCATAATGATAATGTTCGGACGCACTGCTTTCTTCGGCACTGCTGATGTTGATGTTGTCTTTGGCTCCTAAGGTAACGTCATTCGTACCGACAATGTTACTGCCTTTGACTGTCAGGTCTTGGCCGGATACGATGGCAATAGCATTACCGGAGAGTGTGCTGCCTTTGACATCATTATTCAGTTGGTAGTCGCGTGTTTCGGTAGTCTTGGATGACAAAAATCCTTTTTTGGTAATTCGCGATTCGTCAAGTGATTCATGATGTTCATTGACGGCTTCAATGGTGACATTATGCGTTCCTTGTAATTGAATGGTTCCTGTTTGGCTGATGATGTTACTGCCTGAAACAAGGATATTTCCCGTGCCGTTTGTCTGGCCAAAGGCGCCGATATTGATGTTGTTACCTGCGGTAAGTCCGCTGCCGATGACGGTTTCATCGTCATTGGCTGTGTGTCGGTAGATCTTTTCACGGCCTTTGCTGTCGTTTGTCTGATATTCGGTTTGCGTATGGTCTTTGACTGCGGCAATGGTTGTATTGCCACTTAGTGCGATGAGATTGAGGTCTTTTCCTGCATCCACTTGTACACCGCGCAATGTCGCATCATTTTGCGCGACTAGATTGATAGTGCCTGCGGCTTGAAGGGTACTTGTCACGTTTTTCGTTGTACTTGTATTGAAATTAAATTTGCCTCTGGACATGGCACTTTGATCATTTTGTTCAACCGCTCCGATAGCAAGGTTATGACCCGCCTGTAAGGAAAGATCTCCCCCGGCTTTCAGGTTGGCTCCATTAACGCTCACATCATGTCCTGCCTGTACAACGAGATTTTGTCCGGCGCTCACACTGGCAATATTTCCGACTGTGGTTTTGGTGCCTGTGGCTGTTTCGACGTTAAAGCTGGCTGTCTCGTTTTTAAAGTCGTGCCCGGCCTGAATCTGAATTTGTTGTCCACTAATAGACCCGCTGATATTGGCGATATCCTGGGTGGCTGTAAGGAGGGTCCCTTGGCCACCGTCCAGTTTCCCACCATAGTTGTTGATATCCAGCGCATCGACCTGCAAGCCCTCTTTGGCTTGAATCGTACCGGAATTTTTCAAGTCACCGCTGGTGTGAATGGTAACATTGTCTGCCGCGATAATGGACCCGCTCGGCGTCAGGTTCGTATCTTTGGTATGAGCCAGATAGACGACAGGCACCAAGACTTTCTGGCCCTGGACTTCTTTCTCAACCATCCACACCATGTCTGACGTCAGGGTCGCCATTTGTTCTGACGTCAGGGCCACGCCGACATCCAGATGATATTGTTTGGCATACACGACACCGTTCGTCATCAATTGTTTATATTCTTCTTGGTCTGAGCTATATCCATCGAGATAGTAGCGTCCCGTGAGCTGACCAACCTGGTCACGAATTAGTTGCTGTTCATAGAACCCATCGCCAAGCCGTTTTTGAATTTTCGAAGGATCGGAGGATATCTGTTGCAACATATAGTCGCTTGATATAAAGTTTTTGTAGTTTGTAAACCGGGAATCTGTTTCAACTAAATACTGTGCGCTTGGTTCTTGATGCAGCTTGAACAAACTGTTCTGCGGCAATGTGAGGCCACTGCCATTTGTCGTCTGCCGCGGTATATTCGATTCCGCCGATGAAGCCGTCGGCATAAGAGCTGCCATATTTTCCGCAGCTACACCGGTTATTTTTACGGCAGTATCTTCCATCGGAACTTGCGTAATCGTATCCGTATTCTGATTCGAAGCAACTCCCGTGTGTCCGAAGATCAAGCCGTCAGTCACCCTGTGATTCGTTGGCCCCATTTCCTGTGTTGAGCTAATGCCGTTAGAAGCTAATCCACCTGACACGCCTGTTGGTCCGGAAGACAAGCCATCCGCTACTTTCGTATTCAATTGTCCGGTTTGTTGAGCTGAACCAATACTGTTAACATTTGATCCGCCTGACACGCCAAATTGTTTGGCTAACGCCGCTGTTTCAGCTACTTTATTATACCCTTGTGCAGTTTTCTCGAAATAAGCAACACCATTAGAGACGGAAGCAGTTAGCCCATCGGGTGTACTTTGAAAAGCATCGCTTGGAGCAACTTTAATATTGTTCACACTTCCGGCGTTGATAACGACCTGCTTACCGCCGCCTAAAATCGCGGTATACCCCGAAATAGGCTGTTCATAAACGACATCATGAAAATCATAAAGATTGTCGGGATGATCCCGCCATTGCGCCTGTATTCCTAATAAACGATTATTCACACGGGTATAGGCCAGTGTCGTATTATCGATGGTGCCGGCAGTTATGTCCAGTGTACCGGCTGCCATTATCTTACTCATATTGTTGTCAACCGTACCCGCTCGCACAATCATATTGCCGCCGGCAAGAATCTTCCCTTCGGATGAATCTTTCGTGATGATGGTATCGGTTATGGTTTGTTTTATCAAATATTTAGGCGGATATTCGCCATCCGGCGATACTCTGATTCCTCCGCGCCGCAGATGTGAGTGTATTCCCTCGCCAGGAACATTGTCACAATGATAGGATACACCTGGTGCCCATTCATCCAATACTACTTTTTGTTGGGTAGCAAATTCCCGTTTCCTATTTGTTATCTGATTTGCAAAAATCCCCATATTTTGATCGGCTTCAACTGTTGCTGACTGATTCAGGAAATTACCAATTCGATCTGTATAATTCCCGCTGCCGTCTTGTTTGGCACTACCGGCCAAGACCAGATTGCCCGCACTATAAATCGTAGCACCGTCTTTATTTTCAAGAACATTTCCGGCATAGAGCTGAATATTCTGTGTCCCGGCAATGATGGCTGAGGCTCCCGTATTGCTGATGCTACCCGCTGTAACGGTCAGATGATCGCCCATAATGGCATTGGTATTGATGAGCTGGCTGGCGTGAACATCCACCTGACTCCCGGACATCTGGCCGTCATTGACAACCTGGCCTGGCGTTGTTAAAGTGAGACCGGACCCGCCTGCGATCGTGGCTCCCGTATGATTGGTAATGCTATTGGCAGACACTGACATATTTCCGCCAGCTTCCAATGTACCCTGATTGATAAGGGAACCCGCCGTTATAAACTTAAAATTACCATTGGCCTTGACATCATTCCCTGTTTGCTGCGTGTAATCGTCGTGTAACGTAATGGATAAATCTTGCCCGGCAAATGTTTGACCAAGACCAGTCAAGCTCTTCGCAACAAGCGTAAGGTCATGGTCAGAAACTAACTTGCCTTGCTGATTGTTCACATCAGCGGCTTGTACTGTAACGTTTCCGCTTGCACCCAATAGTCCTTGGGTATTATTAAGATCCGCACCTTTTTGCCAAACAGCCAGATCCTGTTGAGCAAAAATTTTACCTGCTGTATTATCGATTCCTGAAGCTGCCGTAATGGTTGTATTGCCCTGACTCGTCACCTTGCCGCCCTGATTGCCCAGTGTCTGACTGGTCATCACGACATTGCCGTTACCGCCTATCAGACCGGACTGGTTCTGAATATCCTGGCTGGCGGTTACATGTAAATCACTGCCGTCAAGGTTCACGATGCGTCCGTTCTGATTCTGGACTGACTGAGCGCCAAGCATCAGTCCTTTGCCAGCTTCGATGCTGCCTTGGCTGTTGTCTACTGTTCCCTGAGCCGTAATATTTACTGTTTCACCGCTGGACACTAGTCCGTTATGGTTACTCAGCCCGGACTGCACTGTAAGGTTAACACCTTTTTGCGCGGCAATCTGGCCCTGATTATTTGTGACATTCTGTCCTTTGAGTTCCAGTTGACCGTTCGTACCAATCTTGCCGCCGTTATTGTTCACATCGCCTACTAACTTCACATTCAAGTTGCCTGTTCCGGCCTGGACGATTTGTCCCTGACTGTTATTCAGATCCTTGCCGTTAATCTCAGCATCTGCTGCATTTGTCGCGATTTGTCCCTGTGTATTGTCGATGTTGTGAACTGCTGAAATTTTGGTTATTTCAGTACCTAACTGAGTCATTTTGCCATTGACGTTACTGATGGAGTCCGCCGTCAAGGCCACTTGGCCTGCTGTAACCGCTCCGCCTTCATTATGAAAAGCGCCTTGAACATTCGAGTTGAGTGTCCCGGCAACTTGTACGACTCCTCCGGCTGTACTGATATCGCCTGATACCGCCGTAAGGTTGGCATTACTACCTGCATAGGTCTTGCTGCCGCTAAGATCAACGGTTCCACCCTGAATAGTCAGATTACCTGCGGCCATGTTTTGGCCTGTGGCATAAGTTGCGTCAGTCGTGTTTATCGTTAAGTCACCAGTCGTTCCCAAACTGCCGTCTGCTTTGACTCCAGCACCCAAGGTCCCGGTGGAACTCACAGTTCCTGCTGTCAGCGTTGTTTGCTGGCCAGCCGCCAATACGCCGCTATTATCCAATTCGCCTTGCGTGGTAACATGGGTGTTGCCGCCCGCCAACAACATGCTTTGATTGTTTAAGCCGCTTGTCGCCTGAATATCGATATTCTCATTAGCCGTTGTACTGCCTGTCAGTACGACTTGTCCGCCGCTGGTAATGGTTAGATCCCTACCACTTGCGATGGCTCCGGTATTTTGAACGTCATGGCTGCTAAGCTTACTGTCGATACCTTCTGTTGCCGTAATAGTTAGATTGCCTGGACTGGTAATCTTGCCGCCCTGATTGCTCAGTGTCTGACTGGCAACGACTACATTGCCGTTACCGCCTATCAGACCGGACTGATTCTGAATGTCTTGGCTAGCGGTTACTTTCATTTCACTGCTGTCAAGGTTCACGATGCGTCCGTTTTGATTATTGACAGACTGAGCGCCAAACATCAGCCCTTTTCCGGCTTCGATGCTGCCTTGGCTATTGTCTACTGTTCCCTGGGCCGTGATAGTGACCTTGTCTCCGCCGGACACTAGTCCGTGTTGGTTACTCAGCCCGGACTCAACCGTAAGGTTAAGACCTTTTTGCGCAGCTATTTGGCCTTGACTATTGGTGACATTTTGCCCCTGGAGTTCCAATTGACCGTTCGTTCCGATTTTACCGCTATTATTATTCACATCGCCAGCCATGTGCACGGACAGCATACCTGTTCCGGCCTGAACGATTTGGCCTTGACTGTTATTTAAAGCACTGCCGTTAATCTCTACATCTGTTCCATTACTAGCGATTTGGCCCTGTGTATTATCAATATCATGAACTGCTGAGATTTTAGTTTTTTCAGTACCTAGCTGCGTCAGTTTGCCACTTACATTGCTGATGGAATCAATCGTCAGGGCGATTTGGCCTGACGTAACCGCTCCGCCTTCGTTATGGAAGGTGCCTTGAGCCTTGGCTGTGAGTGTTCCGGCAACTTGTACGACTCCTCCGGCTGTACTGATACCGCCTGATACCGCCGTAAGGTTGGCATTACTACCTGCATAGGTCTTGCTGCCGCTAAGATCAACGGTTCCGCCCTGAATAGTCAGATTACCTGCCGCCATGTTTTGGCCTGTGGCATAAGTTGCGTCAGTCGTGTTTATCGTTAAGTCACCAGTCGTTCCCAAACTGCCGTCTGCTTTGACTCCGGCACCCAAGGTCCCGGTGGAACTTACAGTTCCTGCTGTCAGCGTTGTTTGCTGGCCAGCTGCCAATACGCCGCTATTCGCCAGTTCGCCTTGCGTGGTAACACTCGTATGGCCACCTGCCAACAACATGCTTTGATTGTTCAAACCACTTGTCGCCTGAATATCGATATTCCCGCCCGCAGTTGTACTGCCTGTCAGTACGACTTGTCCACCGCTGGTAATATTAAGATCCTTACCACTTGCGATGGCTCCAGTAGTTTGAACGTCATGGCTGCTAAGCTTACTGTCGATGCCGTCTGTTGCTGTAATAGTTAGATTGCCTGGACTGGTAATCTTGCCGCCCTGATTGCTTAGCGTCTGGCTGGCAACGACTACATTGCCGTTACCGCCTATCAGACCGGACTGGTTCTGGATATCTTGGCTAGCGGTTACTTTCATTTCATTACCGTCAAGGTTCACGATGCGTCCGTTTTGATTATTGACAGACTGGGCGCCAAACGTCAGCCCTTTTCCGGCTTCAATACTGCCTTGACTATTGTCTACTGTTCCCTGGGCCGTGATAGTGACCTTGTCTCCGCCGGACACTAGTCCGTGTTGGTTACTCAGCCCGGACTGCACGGTAAGGTTAAGACCTTTTTGCGCAGCTATTTGGCCTTGACTATTTGTGACATTCTGTCCCTGGAGTTCCAGTTGACCGTTCGTTCCGATTTTACCGCTGTTATTATTCACATCGCCAGCCATGTGCACGGACAGCATGCCTGTTCCGGCCTGGGCGATTTGGCCCTGACTATTATTCAAGGCATTGCCGTTAATCTCAACATTTGCTGCGTTGGTAGCGATTTGGCCTTGTGTATTGTCGATGTCGTGGGTTGCCTGGATGACGGTATTATCCGAACCGGTCTGAACAAGGCTGCCGCCCCGGTTGCTGATGGAGTCAGCCGTAACAGTAAACTTACCGGCTTGAATCTGTCCGGCTGTTCCCTTCATATCTTGATCGTTATGCAAAGTTCCCTGAGCATTCGCCGTCAGTGTTCCAACAGCTTGCACGGCTGCTCCGGTTGTATTCAGATCGCCGGATACTGACGTTAAGTTAGCATTACTGCCGGAATAGGTCTTGCTGCCACTTAAATCAACTGTTCCGCCGGTGACACTCAGATTGCCTGCCGCCATGTTTTGGCCGTTGGCACTCGCGATGCCCGTCGTGTTCACCGTTAAGTCGCCAGTCGCTCCCAAGCTGCCGTCAGCCTTCACTCCGGCACCCAACGTTCCTGTGGAATGTACGCTGCCCGCGGTCAGCGTCGTTTGCTGACCCGCCGCTAATACGCCGCTATTATCCAATTCGCCTGACGTGGCAACACGGGTATTTCCGCCTGCCAGCAGCAGGCTTTGATTATTTAAGCCGCTTGTCGCCTGAATGGTGATATTCCCGTTAGCCGTTGTACTACCTGTCAGACCGACTTGTCCGCCGCTGGTAATGGTTAGATCCTTCCCACTGGCGATGGCTCCGGTAGTTTTGACTTCATTACTGCTCAAGTTGCTATCGATACCGACAGTTGCCGTAATCGTTAGATTGCCCGGGCTTGTCACTTTACCGCCCTGATTACCCAGTGTCTGACTGGCAATCACGACATTCCCGTTACCGCCCAGCAGGCCGGACTGATTTTGAATATCTTGACTCGCGTTTACATTGAAATCACTGCCATCAAGATTCACTATCCGCCCGTTTTGGTTATGGACAGACTGGGCGCCAAGCGTCAGCCCTTTTCCGGCTTCAATACTGCCTTGGCTATTGTCTATCGTTCCCGAAGCCTTAACCGTAACCGCCTCTCCGCCTGACACCAGTCCGGTTTGATTAATCAGCCCGGACTGCATATGAAGGGTTACATCCTTTTGTGCTACAATCTGGCCTTGAATATTGGTGACATTTTGGCCTTTGAGTTCCAGTTGACCATTCGTTCCGATTTTACCGTCGCTATTTTGGACATCGCCAGCCATGTGCACAGACAGCATGCCCGTTCCAGCCTGGACGATTTGGCCTTGGCTGTTATTCAAGGCATTGCCGTTAATCGCAGCATTTGCTGCGTTGGTAGCGATTTGGCCTTGTGTATTATCAATGCCTTGGGTTGCCTGGATGACTGTATTGTCCGAACCGGTCTGAACAAGTTTGCCGCCACGGTTGCTGATGGAATCAGCCGTAACAATAAGCTTATCGGCTTGAATCTGTCCGGCTGTTCCCTTGGCGTCCTGATCGTTGTGTAAAGCGCCTTGAACATTCGCTGTAAGTGTTCCAACAGCTTGCACGGCTGCTCCGGTTGTATTCAGGTCGCCGGATACTGACGTTAAGCTAGCATTACTGCCTGCATAGGTCTTGCTGCCACTTAAATCAACTGTTCCGCCCTTGACAGTAAGATTGCCTGCCGCCATGTTCTGGCCGATGGCACGAGTTGCGCCAGTCGCGTTTACCATTAAGTTGCCAGTCGTTCCCAAGCTGCCGTCAGCCTTGACCCCGGCACCCAACGTTCCTGTGGAATTCACATTTCCTGCTGTCAGCGTCGTTTGCTGACCTGCCGCTAATACGCCGCTATTATCCAATTCGCCTGACGTGGCAACGTTCGTATTTCCGCCTGCCAGCAGCATACTTTGATTATTTAAGCCGCTTGTCGCCTGAATGGCGATATTCCCGTTAGCCGTAGTACTACCTGTCAGAACGACTTGTCCGCCGCTGGTAATAGTTAGATCCTTCCCGCTGGCGATGGCTCCGGTAGTTTTGACTTCATTACTGCTCAGGTTGCTGTCGATACCGTCAGTTGCCGTAATCGTTAGATTGCCCTGGCTTGTCACTTTGCCGCCCTGATTGCTCAGTATTTGACTGGCAATCACGACATTGCCGTTACCGCCCATTAAACCGGACTGGTTCTGAATATCCTGACTGGCGTTTACATGTAAATCACTGCCGTCGAGGTTCACTATCCGTCCGTTTTGATTATTGACAGACTGGGCGCCAAGCGTCAGCCCCTTTCCGGCTTCGATACTGCCTTGACTGTTATCTACCGTTCCTAGGACCGTTATCGTGACCTTGTCTCCGCCGGACACCAGTCCGTTACGGTTACTAAGCCCGGACTGCACCGTAAGGTTGACACCCTTTTGTGCGACAATCTGGCCTTGACTATTCGCGATGTTTTGACCCTGAACATTCAGTTCCCCGTTCGTTCCGATTTTACCGCCGTTATTATTCGCATCGCCTGCTAACTTCACATTCAAGTTACCTGTTCCGGCCTGCTCAATTTGGCCTTGGCTGTTATTCAAGGCATTGCCGTTAATCGCAACATCTGTTGCGTTAGTAGCGATTTGGCCTTGTGTATTATCAATGCCTTGAATTGCCTGGATAACTGTATTGTCCGAACCGGTCTGAACAAGTTTGCCGCCCCGGTTGCTGATGGCATCAGCCGTAACAGTAAGCTTACCGGCTTGAATCTGTCCGGCTGTTCCCTTGGCATCCTGATCGTTGTGCAAAGCGCCTTGAACTTTCGCCGTCAGTATTCCAACAGCTTGCACGGCTGCTCCGGTTGTATTCAGGTCGCCGGATACTGACGTTAAGTTAGCATTACTGCCTGCATAGGTCTTGCTGCCACTTAAATCAACTGCTCCGCCCTTGACAGTAAGATTACCTGCTGCCATGTTTTGGCCTGTGGCACGAGTAGCGCCAGTCACGTTCACCGTTAAGTCGCCAGTGGTTCCCAGACTGCCGTCTGACTTAACCCCGGCACCTAAAGTTCCGGTTGAATTGACAGTTCCCGCTGTCAACATAGT
>NZ_JAHGVE010000017.1 GCF_018835585.1 Pelorhabdus rhamnosifermentans | reverse complement strand
TTTGGGGCAAAAGGTTACGCAGATGCCGCAGCCTTTGCAGCGTTTTGTTTCGATTTTTAAGCTCATACTTTCACCTCCTAAAAAATTTTCATCATTACAAACATCATTAGTAATTTTCATGGCCCACTATGAGCTTCTATTACTATTTTGAAGGCTATTGCGGAAAAGTTCCACAAAATTCAGCCTAAATGTAATAATCAGTTACTGAACTGCACGATAACATACTGAGTGACACATAACGACAACTCATTCTAGGTCCATTCGGCACAGGAACAAAAAATCCTTGCACCATGATCTTCCATCATGATACAAGGATTTTTTCGAACATCAATAGAACTGATTAACAAACACCTGAATCTACCTGTTTGCCTTGATGAATAAATAAAATTTGATCCCCCATATTCTGAGCCTCAGCAAAATCATGGGTAACTAGGACAAACGGAATATCCCACATTTTCTGCAAATGTTTCAGTTCTGACTGTAACTCAGCACGTGTGGTTTGATCTAATGCAGATAGCGGTTCATCTAACAATAAAATCTTAGGTTCTGCCATCAAAGCACGTGCCAGTGCTATTCGCTGCTTTTCTCCACCCGATAATTGCCCAATGGAACGCTTTTCAAGCTGTTCAATTTTTAATAATTTCATAAGCCTCTGATACATAGTGTTAGCTTGTTCCCCCCCCTGCTTGACTCCATACCAAATATTTTTCTTCACGTTCATATGGGGAAACAGAGCATATTCTTGAAACATATAACCGACGTTTCGCTCGCGTGGTGGAACAAAGGTCGCATTCTTGGAATCATAGAAAATCTGATTATCCAAACAAATTTTTCCTCCATCCGGTTTGGCAAGACCGGCAATACAACGCAGCGTCGTTGTTTTGCCACAACCTGATGGCCCAAATAGCACCAGAATTTCCCGACTAATTGAAAATTCAATGTGCAATAGAAACTCAGGCAACTGTTTTTGGATGGAAATTTGAAACATCAATATCCCCCCCGAAAGGGCCAGGTCTTAAACCTAGCTTGTGCCCAAATATTCATTCCAAAGATTAATAAAAAGGTCAATACGCTAATGATCATGACATAAATTCCGGCAGTGGTTAAATCATTAGATTCAGCGGCAAAATAGATTGCTAAGGGAATAGTTTGCGTTTTGCCAGGAATATTCCCGGCAACCATAATGGTCGCACCAAATTCTCCAAGAGCCCGTGAAAAAGATAAAACCATCCCCGCTACAAGACCTGTCCAAGCCAAAGGCATCGTAACCGTCCAGAATACTTTCCATTCATTGGCCCCGAGCGTGCGGGCTGCATCTTCCAAACTGGTGTCAACACTTTGAAAAGCAGCCTTCATACTGTGATACATTAACGGAAAAGCTACAACCGTGCCCGCCAGAACCGCCGCATAAGGCGTAAAAATTATTTTGGTATGAAAATGTTCTGACAATAAGTAACCAATCGGTCCATTTTTACCGACCAACAAAAGCAATAGAAAACCTGTAACAACAGGCGGTAAAACAAGGGGCAGGGCAAAAATAGCTTCTAATGCATTTTTGCCCCAAAAGTTGCCTTTTCGCATCATAGCGGCAAATAGAACACCGAAAATAGTAACAAAGATTAACGACAGACCTGCAACTTGCACAGATAAAATAATGGGTTGCCACTGAATCATAGAAATCACCCTATATCCCTCCATGCCTCACCAAAATTCCCCCTCTTAACATCAACCTATCAGAACAATTGGCTATTTATCATTCTTACTCATAACAAAGCCATACTTTTCAAATATAGCTGCGCTTTCAGGATTTGTAAGATAAGTCAAAAAATCTTCAGCCGTTTTTGCTTGTTTTGTTGCTGATAAAATCGCCATAGGATATAAAATCGGTTGATGCGTTCCTTCAGGAGCCGTTGCAACAATTTTTACTTTATCACTTGATGCTGCATCTGTTTTATAAACAATACCTGCTTCAACATTGCCTGTTTCTACATAAGCTAAAACTGTTCGAACATCTTTCGCCAAAACAGCTTTGGCTTGTACGTCATTCCAAATACCCAGCTTTTTCAGCACTTCTTGGGCATATTGGCCAGCAGGAACGACAGAGGGTTCACCCATACTCCATTTTTGCACACTTGCCTGCGTAAGATCTTCGTATTTACTAAGAGCCAATGTGGAATTTTGCGGAACAATCAAAACTAATTTATTTTCCACTAAATTCTTGCGTGTAGCCTTATTGATAAGATTTTTTGCCTCAAGCTCATTCATTTGCTTAGGCGCCGCCGAAATAAAAATATCGGCTGGTGCGCCTTGTTCAATCTGCTGCTGCAAAGAACCTGATGCTCCAAGGTTATACACAATCTTGACATTCGGATGCTTTGCTTGATAGTTTGCTTGAATCTCAGCTAATGCATCCTTCATACTCACAGCTGCTGATATGTTGAGTTCAATCGGTTCTGTCTGAGACACATTTTGCTGCGTCCCACCACCACAGCCTGTGATAAATAAAGCAACAAATAATAAACTGCTTACTAAACAAACTAACCTGTTTTTCATCATCTGCCTCCTCATATGAAACTCATTTTGGTAAAGAACTAAACTCTTACAGGGAAAAAATTTATGATAAATTGTTACTAACAACCCCAACAAAATATAAATAAATAAAAAATTTCATTATCTTCACCAATCAGCTTAAAATACCTTCAATTTTTATAACTAGAACGAACATAAACAAACAAAACCTATATACCATGTATTATAGGTTTTGTTATAATATAATTGCAAGAATTTTTTTATCCAAATGCATCATATTTTTTACTCACTACTTGCAAATACAAAGATCGGAGTGCATAAAATGACTGAAATTATTTCTTATACACCAGATGAAGTTGCCAAGATTTTAAAAATATCACGATTTACTGTGTACGAAATGATTAAACGTGGCGATTTACGGGCCTATCACATTGGTCGCAAAGTACGTATTGAAGCCCCTGATTTAGAAATCTACATCAACAATTCAAAAACTTCTTTACCTTCACTACCAGCGCAACCTGCTCCAACTGATCCATTCCCTATCTCAACTGATCATGATCTGATATTATGCGGTCAAGATATCATTCTAGATATCTTGACAAGACATTTAAAAAAAGTCATGCCTAACGTCCGATTTTTGCGTAATTACATCGGCAGTATTGACGGGTTGCTTGCTCTCTATCGTGGTACGGCCAATGCCGTAACAACCCACTTATGGGATAGTGATACAAATACGTATAACACGCCTTATGTTCGACGTTTATTACCTGGCCATCAGACCCTTATTGTCAATCTAGCTTATCGAATTGAAGGCTTTTATGTCGCCAAAGGCAACCCCAAAAATATTCTAACTTGGCAGGATCTTACCAAACAAGATGTGCGTTTTGTCAATCGCGAGCGCGGCTCAGGTGCCAGAGTGTTACTTGATGAAAAATTGCACAGTTTAAATATTGATCACAAAGCCCTGCAAGGTTATGAATGCGAAGAAATGAGTCATTTAGCCATCGCCAGCTATGTAGCCCGCGGCGAAGCCGATGTCGGTTTGGGAACGGAAAAGGCTGCCATGCAAGTAGCCAATATTGATTTTATTCCTTTGCAAAAAGAACGCTATGATCTTGTTATTCATAAGGAAGACGCAGATCTTCCACTATTCAAAGCCCTTTTTGCCATTCTTCAATCAAACAATTTTCAAGCAGAAGTAGCAGGCATGGGCGGCTATGATCTCTCCCATACTGGCAGAATTATGGCCGAAGCATAAAAAAAACGGTTTATTTCTTCGCGCGACTGAAAATAACACGGAGTCCCAACAAAAAAAGCATGGTGCTTGTAAATAAAAATACTGGCTTAATACCGATCCAAGAACTCATAAATCCTCCCACAAGAGGCCCCACCATGGAGCCCAACTGATTCGCTGTTGTCATAAGACCGAAAATACGGCCTTGAAAATTCGTTTCAATCCCTGTAACAGCAATCGTGTTAATAGCCGGAAACACACCGACAATAAATAAGCCAAATAAAAATTGCAACACACTAAACTGATAAATATTGCATGCAAAAAACTGTCCGAAATTAAAACAACCTGCACCGAAAAAGGCAGCAGCCAATATTTTCATAAATCCACGTGTCTGCCCAACTTTCCCCCATGTAGGAGCCGCAATGGCACCAGCAATTCCCGCCAAGCTATAGACAATTCCTGCCGTCAATGCAACGCCTTCCATGCTTCCCTGTAGTTCGGCAACATAAAGAGCAATAAGCGGCTGCAACGTCATGGTGACCATTTGAACGGTAAACAATAGCAATAACATATTGCGTAGTTTACGATTTTGAAAAGCCATTTTTACATCTTCTAGGATGCCACCATCTTTTGACACCTGAGCACTAGGCGGTTCTGTTACAAAATACCCCACTGCCAGGGTAGCTAAAAAGATAATACCCGCCGCAATAACAAAGGATAAACGCATACCAAAAAGGTGAGACAACGTCCCACCCAAAAGAGGACCTAAAATTCCACCACTTACTAAGGCTGTTTGCATAAATCCCATGCTGAAACCCATTTTATCTTTAGGTGTTGACGAAGTAACAATGGCCATTGACGCAGGTACAAAACCATTTGCAAAACCTTGTAGAACCCTGACAATGAGTAACTCCAAAGGACTCCGAACAAAGGCACCCAAAAAATAGACGATGGCCAAACTAAAACCCGCTCGCATAACCATTCGACGCTTGCCTGTCCGATCGGCATAACGTCCCCAGTAAGGCGCCATCACACCTGCCACAAGAAAAGTTGCTGAAAAGATGATGCCTGACCACATATTTACACTAGCAGGACTCACACCGATATCAAGTAAATATAATGGTAAAAATGGAATAACCATAGTATAACTAGAACCGGATAATAGCACGGCAATAGATAAGGTCCAAAGATTTTTCTGCCAATTCAACATAGAACTCCCCCAAAAGCAACTAAAATTTCATGATTAATCATACCATAGGACAATAAAAAAGCCTACACTCCATACTCGCTTAGATACAATCAATCGTCAGGAGATGGACGTATGAATAGCCTTACTCAACTAAAACCCAAACGTCTCTGCCCCGGTGATACAATTGGCGTAATTACTCCCGCCAGTCCAGGTAACTTAGAATCCGCTAAACAGGGAATTCTTTGGCTCGAAAATCAAGGATTCCATGTGAAATTAGGCAAATCAGTCAATCAAGCCGACGGTTATCTGGCCGGAACGGATGCTGAACGGGCGGCTGATATCCATGACATGTTTGCAGCACCTGATGTAGATGGAATTATTTGTATGAGAGGCGGTTATGGTACCATGCGGCTCTTGGAACAGCTGGATTATTCGCTCATTCAGTGCCACCCAAAAGTATTTGTCGGCTACAGTGATATTACCGCCCTCCATACAAGTATTGGTCAACGTACAGGGCTTGTCACATTTCACGGGCCCATGGTATCGTCTGACATTGGAAATGACTTAACTGATTATACAGGAAATGCTTTGCTCCGTGCCATTACTTCTGCGAAACCACTCGGACTCATTGACAATCCGCCACTTTTCCAAGCACCAGAATTTATCGTACCTGGAATAGCGGAAGGCTGTCTAACGGGAGGAAACTTAAGCCTGATCACCTCCACACTTGGAACGCCTTACGAAATCAATACACAGGGTAAAATTTTTTGTCTGGAAGACGTGGGCGAAGAACCTTATCGTATGGACCGTATGTTAACGCAGTTATTACTGGCCGGAAAACTGCAAGAAGCGGCAGGTATCGTAGTGGGCGTCTGCGCTGATTGTGATCCTAAACCCGATGCCAAACCGCCTAATATTCAGCTGGAAGAAGTGCTGCAAGAACGGTTAGGGAACTTAAAAAAACCCGTCCTCTATCAGTTACATTTTGGGCATACGGAAAATCAGGTGACACTCCCCTTTGGTGTCACAGCCATATTAGACACAAATGGCTTGGTTATTACGGAAACAGCCACAAGCTGCTAACGGTCCAATAAGTTAAAAAACCCCCGTAGTACGCAACTCCTGCCAAAAGCAATCGCGCACTACGGGGGGTAAACCTACTGAAATCTTTAAAGATCCATTGCTGCCTGTGCCAACTTTTGAGCAATGCTAGTCATTTCTTCAATACTCGCATTGACTTCCTGTGTTGTCGCCGCAGTCTCTTCCACTACAGCTAAGGTAGACTCCGAAGCAGTTGCTGTCTCATGAATTGATTTTTGAATTTGCTCCGTAAGTACTCTAATTTGGGCCACTGTTTTTTTGGATGAATCGGATAACTTACGAATTTCTTCAGCAACGACACTAAAGCCCCGACCCATTTCACCAGCTCGCGCCGCCTCAATGGCCGCATTGAGCCCTAACATATTTGTTTGTTCAGCTATTTCCTTAATAAAAGTCATAACATCATTAATTTTTTTCACTAACTCTTCCACTTGTCGAATTTCATGATGCAATTGTTGCTGATTGCCACTCACATCATTCGTTGCCGACGTAATTTGCTGTACAGACTCCGATACTCCTGTCAGACCTTCATCAAGAGAAATGACAATCTGTTGGAGATCATAAGCTAATTTTCTTGGCAAAGCGAGTCCAAAACAACCAACAGCTTCACCACTTTCGTCATCAATCAAGGGAGAAGCAACGGCACGAACAGGAAATCCATAAACAGACTCATCCACTTCTTGTAAAATAGATTTTTTTTGTTTCACAGCCTCATCAGCTGTGCTCCCCGTCCTAACCTGCGCACCCACTTGCAAATTAGGCATATCAAACTTAGATGATGCTTGCCTTTTTACAAATTTTTCTTTATCTGCTACATATAAAAATCCACCTTCAGGCAATAAGTCTGCCAATACAGGTGCAAATGAATCAAAAGCATTCACAATTTTATGCTGACGGGGAACTGTCAAAACCCAGGCACCGACAATTTCTGTATCGCTCTCATTCCAGATAGGTCCCGCGACAGCGAACAGACGAACGCCGTAAACATTGCGCGCAATACGCACAGAAACGACTTTTCCGGCTGCTATGGTCTGAGCTGCAGGTCCACTTTGACTAAATGGGGCACCTACTTCCATCCCCTGAATAGTGAACTTATTCTCCAGCTTAAAAATTACTTGGTTCAAATCGGTAATAAAAAAAGAGGCTCCATCTTCATAGGATAAAATAGCAATATTTAAAAAAGACTTTAAAAACTTTAACTCATCCTGATGTACAGACAGATTCGTTAACTCCATTTTTATATCACTCCTTTTATCGTGATTATCCTATTCGATAATTAATTATCTATTTATTCTGCTATTATAATTCGCTGTCATCCCAAAAAATTCCTTGTTTACCAGACAAACAATTACATTTCTTCCAGCTTTTTTACTATTCATACAATATTCGTCTTTGAACTGCTCGATATTTGCAAAAAAAAAAACACCTATGCTACTATAAGGAACATAGGTTATTGGTGAATGAATCAGTTTCTAGCGTAGTATTATCCGAGCTAGAAGGTCTTGCCATGTCAGGAAAAAAAGAATTTAATTGTTTAGCCCAAGTCCGGGTAAATAAAAGATTTCCCCTCATACACCGTTCGAATGACCCGGACAAGCATTCCTGATTCAATATCTTTTAATAGATAGCCGGAAGCGCCGGCTTCGATCAATTCCAACACATCATTTTCATCACTATTAATTGTTAAAATAATCACTTTGCTTCGTGAGTGTGACAGCATTAATAGCTTCGTCACTTCAAGACCATTGAATTTTGGCATATTCATATCAAGCAAAACAATGTCTGGTTTTTTTCCCTGAACTATTATCATCGTCTCTTCTCCGTCAGCTGCTTCACCGACAACACGCATATCAGGTTCTAATTCCAGGACACTTTTGATACTCTGCCTTAGCAGCACATGATCATCAGCAATAACAATGTTAATAGACATAATTGTACCCCTCTTTACTAAAAATATTTCAAGAATGCTTTACGATCGGATTTCACCTAATCCCTCTATCCTTTCTTGGGACTAATCATAGATATAAGTTTAGAATTAAACCTAATACGCCTTAAATGCGGCAGTCTAAACCAATACCAACACCATTTTTCGTACCATTATGCCTTACATTGCGATAATTGAAATTAAGAGATACAGAATCTGATATTTTACTAGTAGCTCCCAACTGGAATTCTTGAAGATTTGATCCAGCAATCAGAGATGTATAAGCGTCCAATCCTTCAGCCAAAGGAACTGTAATACCCACACCTCCATAGGTTGTGGCCCCAGTCTTTAAGTCTCTGCTGCCAATGATTAGTTGCGGAACGCCACTCGAATTGCTTGGATTATCTGAACTTAATCCATTAGAAAGAGCTATTCGTCCATAAAAATCAATATCACTATTGATAGATTGAATTCCTATCGTTACATTATTTGAAACCTTATTTTCAAGATAGTAACAATTGGTGGTATTTCCACCTACGATACCGATAGACATCTGTCCTTGATCCAGGGTATTGATGGGAGCTGCAAAACCATTGCTGCCATTCATAAAAAGAAATACGATCAAACTTAATATTATTTTTTTCATTTAGAAAAGCCTCCTCTGTCTGTGCGTTATTTCACAAATCAATAAAGTTTACCATCCGCTGTATGGGGTAGGCTTATCTGTTTGTTCGTAACATTTTTTTTCCTTTTCTACTATGAGCGATTTCATGTAAAATTGAACTAAATGTTCATCCCCTGATATTGTCAAGACTATTTCAGCTCTCGCAGTTCTCCAAACCAATCGATTAAAACATGGATTAGTTTCTATCAAGGTTGGATTTCCCAGTCTCTTTTTAATAAATTCAGCTAATTCATCAAATTTATCATAGCCTTGACTATAAGCACTAACAGCTTCAAATTTATTTTGCCAAAAGAAATAGAAAATATCGAACGAACTAACTCCACCAATGACATTATCATGATTAAATCGTTTATATGCGAATTCGTCCTTCCCTAATTCCTTGCCTCGTAATGGTACAGATACGTCCTGCATACTATTCTTTTCTGAAAAATCATTCAAGGTTTGTCCCCAAACTAAGCCCTGAAATCCATTTGCTAATGATGATTTAGCATGTACAATCGTAATTAAATTGAACATCAGCAGAATGCAAAACAAGAAAGAAAGCTGGATACGTTTCAAATTTATCTCCTCTTTAAGTAAAATCAACTATTCATAAATAAACTAAAAATTGTAGACAAGTCCACCGTAAGGCCCCTTTACAGTAATATCATCAGAGGTCAATCCTTTATAGTTTGCGTTGCGGTAGTCCAAGTTAAGTTCAATATTTTGAGCGAAAGTATATCCAATACCCATTTCATAGCTATCCACATAGGTACCAGTACTTACAGTAGCATAGGCGTGAGTGTTTGGCATAATAGGTACAGTACATACAAGACCTGCAACTATACCATTTTTCGCGATATCACCAATTATTTGAGTCTTAGATTCTCCTATAAAAGCTGAGATATTGCCAAATTTATTCACTTGATTAGTAAGTAGATTGATTTGCTGTGCTCTGATTTCGCGGATGCCGTTGGGAGTTTTTGGTTTGAAATCATTATAAATGTATTGCCCGGCAAATCCAAATCCCATACCTGCTGTAACATTATAACTGGGATTCAGATTTGCCGTCGAACTCCAATTATTAGAAGTTAGACTCGGAGTTCCAAAGTTTACGTTGATTGATACTTTTCCTAAAGAATAGTCAGTCAATGGACTAGCCAAGCAAATAGTAGATGCCATAATAAGTAAGATAATTATTAATCCAGCTATTTTATTCATCACGAAATCATCCTTTCTTTATATTTTTGCTATTTCTTTATAAATTTCTTTAGGTTTTTGCACTTACGCGCTTAATTATTTTTTATAGATTTGCGCTTAGATTGACAAAATTCGGCTTGGCATACATTACTGTCAGCTTGCAGACAATAGCCAAAGCCTCGCACTGTTTTAATATAACGTGCACCCAACTTTTTGCGAAGATTGTAAATATAGAAAGTAGTGATCAGGTTTAAAATTATTTTTTTCATTTAGAAAAGCCTCCTCTGCTTGCGGGTTTGTTGCACTTACGTCCTTAACTATTTTTTCATGGATTTGCGCTTAGGTTGACAAAATTCGGCTTGGCATACATTACTGTCAGCTTTCAGACAATAGCCAAAGCCTCGCACCGTTTTAATATAGCGCGCACCCAATTTTTTGCGAAGATAGTAAATATAGAGATTAACATTATCTATTGCAATATCCGAATAATAACCCCAGACTCTTTCCAAAATACGCTCTTTGCTCAACACGATACCATAATTACGCATTAACAATTCTAGGAGTGATGACTCTTTGACAGTCAGTGTAATATGTTCCGTACCCTTTGTTACCCGACCTGATAGGGGCTCTAATATCCAACCAGCTGCTTCCACTTTTTCATTTAACAGATTTTGATTTTTCCGACGAGTTAAAACACGAAGACGAGCAAGCAACTCATCTACAGAAAAAGGTTTAACAATATAATCATCCGCCCCCGCGTCTAGAGCTTTGACACGATCTTCGGGGGCATCTCTTGCCGTTAAAAAAACGACAGGCGTGTCCAAATTGGAACTACGGAATTCCCGCAAGAGCGACATGCCATCCCGTTTGGGAAGCATATAGTCTACAATTAAAATATCATAGTCACCTTTGAGCGCCATGTCTAAGCCTTTATCCCCATTCACCGCTTGATCAACTTTATAACCTTTTTCCCTCAAAATATGGGATACCGCTTCTAACAAACACTCTTCGTCTTCTACTAAAAGAATTTTCATGTTCACACCTCTCCATTACTATAAAAACGTGCTAAAGATCTATACACACCCTACCGGTCAGATCAACTATATAGATGTATAAATGCTATTATAAAAGTGAGCCAAAAAGATTGTTGTTGCTCACGAAAACCGGAGCAGCTTAATTTCCAATCCTTTGCAATAGATATGTAAATATCTATTGTAGGAACGGACTTGGCATTTCTCGCAATACTGTCCGGAAATATTTCGAGAGTAATACCATGCCGAGCCAACATTACGAATATCATCGAGTTGCACTTGTCATTAATAAACTTTATCCAAAACAGCATACCAGTATGCTGTTGTACTTTTGCAAGATGAACTCAGCTATCTGAGTTCATCTTGCAAAAGTCGGAATTATTATTTAAGATAATTTCTGATCGTTCGGAAAGATCAAGCACAATTATATTTACCAATTTAAAACAAATAGTATTTTACCCATTAGCTTGTTTTAAATTGGTCTTTGATTCATGGGCTACGCTACAAATACCGCCATGATTATTGTGTAAAAATGTCATGAAACATTCCAGCTCTTCACACAAAATAGGTTGTTGCTCTAATAGTTCTATGGCATGAGAAAGTTCCAGTCCAGAAAAGTACAAAATTTTATAAGCTTTCTTTAAAATTCGGCGATTTTTTTCAATAATACCTGCGCGTTTCATACCAATATTATTAAGGCCAAAAGCTTTTACCGGATTACCACTAACCATAAGAAAAGGGGGTATATTTTCAACGACTTTAGAAATACCGCCTACCATAACGCCCCTTCCGATTTTTACATAGCTATGAATAGTTGTTATCCCGCCGATTGTTGCACGATCCTCAATGGTCACGTACTCTGCAAGATTTACAGCATTCGACATGATCACAGAGTTTCCAATAATACAATTGTGAGAAACATGACTATAGGCTGATAATAGACAATTCGAGCCAATCTGTGTTTCTTGTCCACTTCCAATAGATCTAGTAATCGTAACATATTCACGAATTTGTGTATTATTACCTATTCTGACAGAACCTTGCTGATCCTTAAAATTTGGATTTGACGATTCAGAACCAATGGATACATGTGAATGAATAACGCAGTTTTTTCCTATCGTTGTCTGACCATCGATAACCGCGTATGCCCCAATTTTAGTACCATTTCCGATAATAACGTTTTTCCCAATGATAGTGCCATGACCAATTTCAACATTTTCCCCAAGCATAGCACCAGGGCAAAGTATCGCTGTTTTGTTTACTTTAGGAAAAGCCAATGCCATTTCCATATATATTAACACGCACCTCATCTTATAAATTTCATTATAACTGTTGACGCTGAAGAAGTTTTAGTGATTGGCCCCATAAGCTTAAAGCATTTAATTGTGTTTTAGTCAGTAAGGGAGTTAAATTTGCAAATATATTGATATTGTTTAATTTCTTTCTTCTGACTTCCCATGAGAGTGATTTATCTGAAACAATAGACCAAACTTGTTTTTGTGAGAGCATTAAAGATTGAATAACTAATAACTCTTGTTTCTCAGAAAAGTCTAAATTGAGTAACCCTGCCGTTGATATGTTTTGTAATTGCCGTTGCTTTTTTAACTGGCTGTCAAATATGTTTTGTTGTTCTACAGACAGTACTTGCATGATATCGTCATTTACGCGTGATCGTCTGTCATTAAGAAGACTTTCATACTCCATAATGTCAAACATATTGGTGATTACGGATTTTTTTTGAATATTTTTTACATCATGACCTGCTTCTCCAATGATTTCGTCAATTTGTTTTCTCTGCTCCGGCGTAACATCTAAACTGATCCACAATGTTTCTTCATAAATTGAACAAGTATCGACATTCGTTGAGCAAGTTCCAATATTCATATCAAATAAAATGCAACAAAAACAAATAATACATATCATTGTCTTTTCTTTGCTTAACATAACATAAACATTGTCTCCCTCCCTATTTATTGTAGTTTATTGTAATTTGTTGAAGAATTTTGTAAAAGAATGCACTAAATAATTAAGGCATATTATATAATATGATGATTTGAAACCCATTTAAATTTAATTTGATTAATTGATTTATTAATTTATTGATTTATTTACATAATTTTGATATTTTTTCTTGCAATACGATATGAATAGAATTTTTAAGTTTAATGATATGCCGCAACAAAAAGAAGACCCGCCTCTTGAAGAAACAGGTCCACCAGAGTAAAATTTTTCTGTTAAAGCCTTGCCTTCTGGCGCTATTATCTTTCAGTCATCCAGGTCACAAGGAAAGAAAGTGACATTTAAAGTGTGGTTTTCTTCAGAAAATTACTAGTTTATTTTACCAATACGGAATTTATGGGTTCTACTTTTTGTAAATACATGTTTTGCACAGATGCAATGATTTTGTAAGGTATAGTATAATCTCTAAAGCGCTCCCCTTCAGATGTAATATAAAAAAATTTTACGGAAACATCTTTTTTCGTGTCTAGTAAAGCTTGGATTAGAGAACCAGGAAGAAGCCAGGTAAATTGAGCGATACCGTCGCTAGTAAAAGTACCAGAAGATGCCGATGTTATTTCCCAACTCTTCCCGTTTACATTGAATTTTATCATGGGGCGAATGGATATGACATCATACTGAGACGTATCATATTGTAACGTAAAATTTTCTAACGCGATGGTACTACCTTTCTCATAGACCGAGCTAAATATTGTGATTAATTGGTAATGGTTGCTGAAATTAAAGATACTTGATGACTCAGTGTCGATAACAAAATAGGTTCTTGTGCCCTTATAGTCTTCACTACTTTCAATGGTAGCTGCGAATGCTACTGAAGCGAAGAAAAATAAAAATCCGATTATTAAAATACATTTCCTTTTCATAGAATCATCCCTTTTAAATTTATAAACGTTCACGTTAACTTTATTCTGGTATTTTTTTGATAGCAAACATCCCCTTTAGGAGAAATGGGGGCCACTAATTTACTTGATATTCATGAGGAAAAAAGGAGTCGCCTGTGTTGATACACAGACGACTTCAAGAACAAAACAAAAATTCAACTACCAAAAGTATAACTCAGTAAAGCAGTCGTGCGCGTTGACTTCGCTATTTAGCAACATCTATATGTGTACCAAGTGTTTTACTTTTAAATGCCTTAGAATTCAATGGGTTATTCTTCTGATTCGTACTTAGTTGCTTTTGCGTATTATAGGCGATATTTGGATCTAATGCAGGCCAAATTACATGGAAGTGCTTTAACGGTGTATTCGTAGGATCATAAATATCTGGAATGACTGACTTGGCTGTTCTGACAGGGCCATTGTCTGCAGCTTCTCCACCTATTCCTCCAGTATCTCCATCGTTCACTGCGTTTTGAAATTCACCCGCAATATCTAGGTTGTGAATAAATTTTTCTCCATTGCCATTTGTTACATAATCAGTAATAAATGCATGTGTGTTAGCGTAGTTAGAGACATGGCTTAAAGCCTGATCAAGGTTTTCCGTCGGATTATTTTTTAAATTCGTTAATAAATCTTTAATGCCGCCACTATGACCTGCCGCCTCAATCTGCTTATGTAGGTAACGCACTGCCATAGTGGCGGCTGAGTAATGCAAAGAATCACTGACCCAAGTATTATTGGTTCCATCACCTAATGCATTTTGAATGGCTGCCGCACCTTCTATTCCACCACCCTTACGGGATAAATCCGTTGCTACTCTTTCATCAGCTCCGTGAATAAATTCTGCAGTTCCTTCTGCGAACCAAGTAGGCAGAGATTCAAAATTCATCGTTCGCCCCATAATCGCATGAACCATTTCGTGGGTTATAACGCGATCGTCGTAATTTGGAGCTTCTCCGCCGTTAGGCAACGTGGAAGGAAGGGCAGTTGGCACAACAACATGTAAAGATTCATTGTACGCTTTTCCATCAGAACCGAATTCAAAGTTGGTAGAAGCAAGATAGGCCTCCGGATTATTCTCCAAAACGACACTTAAATCTGATCCATCTCCTGTTAGTCCATAGCGTTGAGAAATTACATCTTCCGCTTCTTCTAACCAATCATCTTTTAAGCAGTTAATAATATTCTGATCATCCTGAGCCAATGACAATGCAAAAGATGGATTGCTATTCACAGTTTCCCTTTGCGGCGAAGATCTACCCTCTTGAATGGCGGTTGATTGTTGTGTGGAAATTTGATGCTGCTTTATTATGTTTTCAGGTATCTCGAGTGTAACAGCATCAACAGAATTCAATTTTTCTTTTAAATCAAAATCTTGTCCAGTATTTGAATCTTGTTTATTTTGATTTAATAAAGAATCTGAAGATCCATCTTTGTTTCTAATTGATGTTTCCATCCGCGTACTTGTTTTGGAAAATTTTTGAATTAACACAGCCATAGAATCAGACCCCTTTCACTTATATAATTCTTATAACGAAACAATACATTTGAATTGCATTCGAAATACATTTAAATGTAATTTAAACTACATTTAAATTACATTTTTTTTAGAAAGGCTTGATTAGATTGTGTTATAAAATAAGCATTTTAGAAAAGAGGCTAGAACTCTCTTCTAAAACGCATGTCACTTGTTGAATCATACGCATTAAAAGTACTGCTCTTTTTTACGAATCCATGCATCAGCCCCTGAGCAAGCGGCAAATATCAGCTAACTCCAGAAAAAATTCCACCTAAAAAATATTTCGAACCGTCAGCTTTTTGTGACAAAATACGCCAAGCCCCCGCTTCCATTCTCATAGAGCGGGGGCTTGCGCCATTCCTTAAAGTGATTTTTAGTCTGTCCAGTGGATGTGGTAATTCAAACATTTAGAATTCTTATGTGATATTTCCGGAAAAAATTTGGGCATGATAGTAAGTACAATAATAATACTGCTTAGAATTATAGTGAACGTAGGATAGTTATGATATAGTGCGAAAGTAATAAACATACCAATAAAGATTAATATCCACTTTACGCTGCCAAGAAACTTATAAATCATGGAGAAAATGATTCCTACTATAACTAAACCGAAAAAGATGCCTGTTGCATAGTCGAGTAATTCTATGATGCTCATCTCCCTAATTCGTATTTAATAATTACATCGAATTAAGTTATTTGTAATGCATTTGTAAAGCATTTGAAATATCATTAACTCCAACTTTCGCAGTAAGAAATAAACAAGCCTTGATATAACTGGGCAAGGCAGCCAACATTGGCCTTATCATATAATGAAAGAAACAGACCTCTCAGACTGCAAGAGACTGTTTTAGGTGTGAAAGTTGAGTTCATAAGTAGTTAATATATACTGGATTAGTGTAAAATCTCATGCTAATTACAATTAGATTCATGCTGCTGATTGAAAATATAAAGCTAGCCTAAGTTTGCTCTGAATTAGTATAGGATCCATTAATAGAAAAAAAAGATTAGAGTCTATAGGTAACGAAAGTCCAGCAATGCAATAGCGAAAAGAAAACATAATATAATCAATGGTTTGCACCTCCTGAATTAATACCATTTTATACTAAGTTTGTGACAAAATTATGTCAAAAGGTAATAATAGACGTCACATTTTTGTTATAAATATAAGTTAAAATGGAAAGAAATTGATTCATTTTCTTTTATTCAAGGTGCTGCCGCATTAGCGATATAATTCTTTTACATAAAATAGGCTATCCTTCTCTCTAAAAAAGAAGGATAGCCTATTTTTATCGATGTAACACAAATTGCTTTTTACATTATGGCTTAACTGTTTCCTTAAACATCTGTTTTCCGTCTTTCATTTCAATAATCACGACGTTTTTAACAGCATCATGTGTATCATTAAGCGTCGTGGGCCCTGTCACAGCTGGATAATCTTTCGTAGCAGCAAGTGCTTCGCGAATTTTACTAGGTTCTGTGCTATTCGCCCGCTGAATGGCATCAATCAGAACATTAGCAGCATCATAGCCAAGCACAGCCAAAGCATCTGGTGCCTGTCCATATTCTTTCTTATAAGCTTCAACAAAATCCTGCGAAGCAGTACTCGTGTCATCTACAGAATAGTGATTCGTAAAATAAGTATTATTCAAAGCCGCAGCCGTTCCAACTTCAACGAGTTTCGGTGAATCCCAGCCATCACCACCAATAATAGGTACAGTAATACCAAGCTCACGAGCCTGCTTTACAATCTTACCGACTTCTTCATAATAACCAGGGACATAAATCACTTCTGGATTTAAGGCTTTTACCTTCGTTAAAATGGTCTTAAAGTCCTGATCTTTCTGTAAATAAGCTTCTTCACCTAATACAGTGCCGCCGCCCTTCGCAAAAGCCTCTTTAAAGAAGCTAGCCAAACCTTTACTGTAATCACTACTGTTGTCAACTAACATCACAGCTTGTTTCAATTTCAACGTATTCAATACAAAATTAGCACCGACTGTTCCCTGGAAGGGGTCAATAAAACAAACACGGAAGGTATAATCTCTTACTTTATTCGTTTTTTCATCAAGCGTTACTTTGGGATTTGTAGCACCCACAGCAATAAAAGGAACTTTCGTTGCTTCAGCTACACTGGCAGCTGCAATGGCATCAGAACTAGAAAATACGCCTGTCACTGCCACAACCTTATCCTGACTGACTAATTTCGTCATGGCATTGGCCGATTCAGAAGGCTCGCTTTTATTATCAGCAACAACTCCCTGAATTTGTTTACCAAGCACACCGCCTTTGGCATTGGCCTCTTTAATGGCCATTTTCGCCCCATTGGCAGCGGATGTACCCATAGTAGCATTGCCACCTGTCATTTCATTCAAAATCCCGATTTTAACATCCTTTGATGATGAACCTCCGCACCCCGCCAATATTCCAGTCATAAATAAAGCAACGAGTCCGACTGCTACAACTTTAAAGCCTCGATTACGCATAAAATTTTTCTCTCCTTTTCTTTTCCTTAAAGCTCACTGTCTACACCTGTACTCTGCAACCCGAATTTTCATGCGCATCAAAACAAAAGAGTCAAATCATAAGATGATTTGACTCTGGACAAACAACAATAAATACCCTTAGGCATTTCATTGCTACACTTCCAAAGATAGCGAGTATTCTTTGGATTGGTTTTGTCTCTGTCCTTTTGCCTGAGAGCTTTGTCAGCAATCTACGATTACTGTATTTCACCTTCGGCGTCCTAAATCAGGATCTCTCCAGAGTCTCGTCCATTTACGGTTCTACTTCACAATCAAAGTACCTGAGAGTTTTACTCCTTCGGTGGGCCCTAAGCCACTCTTCCGCAAATATCATCCGAAAACACATATGTAGTTGTAAAAAGTACATATAAAACAGATTTTATTATAGAACAATTTCATCAATTATTCAACAGAAATAGCTAAAGTTTTTATTATTCTTTTCCTAAAGCTAAAATACTCCTTGCGAGTACTTCTACTCCCTTTGTAAGGATAGATTCATCAAAATCGAAAGAACCATTATGATGTCCAGCAGCTAAATCAGATCCAAGCAAAGCATAAACAGACTGCCCGCCCTGTTGCTGCACGCGATTCATAAAAAAAGTAAAATCATCACTGCCACCCATATTTGCTTGAGTGACAACCTGGCTAAACAATCCCGATGATTCAGCCACTGACTTTAATACAGTGGCCAGTTCCTCGTTGCCATGACCGCCTAAGGCGGCACCCATCTTGGTTATTTGTGCCTCCACGCCATACATGGCAGCAGAACTTTGAATAATACGAGTAGCCTCTTGCTGCATATATTCGTTAAGTGCTGAATTTTCACCCCGTGTTTCTAGTTTTAACAGAGCATCTTGCGGAATAACATTGCGCCCAGTCCCAGCCTGTAAAATGCCGACATTTACCCGTGTCATCCCTGCACCATGCCGCGAAATACCATGTAAATGAAGAGAAGCTGTTGCAGCTGCAAGCAAGGCATTGCGTCCTTCCTGCGGCGCAAAACCAGCATGAGCGGGCTTACCATGAAAACAGGCATCAAGCTTCGTCGTAGCTAAAAATCCCCCTGCACTACACACAAACTGCCCGGTCTGATTTGCAGCCGTACCAAGATGCAAACCAATAGCGTAGTCCACATCGTCAACAATACCAGATTCCACCATGGCCCGAGCTCCGCGAACGCCTTCCTCGGCTGGCTGGAACACAAGTTTCACCGTACCAGAAAGTTCATGACGCAGCAACATAAGCAGCTTAGCCAGCCCCAGGCCAATCGTCGTATGCCCATCATGACCGCAAGCATGCATGGCTCCATCATGTACCGATCGAAACCCCTCGCGGCAAGGCCGATGAGTTATGGCTTCATCCTCAACAACATCGTTGGCATCCATATCAAAGCGTAAAGCAACCGTTGGACCGGTTTTTCCCGTGTTTAAAATACCCACGACACCCGTTTTCCCACCTGCCATTTGATCCAGATAAAAGGCACTGGCTCCCTGTTCTTCAGCTTGCTTTCTACACTTTAACAACACAGAAGCATCAGGAACCCCCATCATGGCCTCTTCCTTTATAACGGCATCACCTAACTTCACCTCATAACCTAGGGCAGTCAATCTTTCCGCAACAATCGAGGCCGTACGAAATTCTGTCCAGCCCGGCTCTGGATATTTATGAAAATCACGGCGAAGTTTAATCAGTTCTTCTGCCATATCCGTTACATTTTGATGAATATCTTGTGTCAAAATCATTCAGCTCCTCATGGATATCTCCCATTCTTCTTTACTTATTCTATCACAGTTGCCACTTTTTTTTCCATTACATAACTTTTTTGGTTACAAAGCATACTAACAAAAATAAATAAGGAGGTTTTTATATGACATCCTGGATCGTCGGTGCGATCATTGGCATTATTGCCGGATGGCTAGCAGGAACTATCTCACACAATCATGGATTTGGCATTTGGGGCGACTTGATTGTCGGCCTAGTAGGATCATTTGTTGGAAATTTTCTGTTGGGCATGCTAGGCTTTGCAGTCTACGGCATTATAGGTTCCATTATTGCTTCAACACTTGGTGCCTTAGCCTTTCTGTGGCTCATCCGTCTCTTCCATCCGCAAGTACCAGCCTATAAAAAAAACTGAAAACTGGATAGTGCCCTCTTTTCTTGTTAAAGAAAAGAGGGCACTATTTTTTTATGATTGCGTCACCTGTGGACCGCTTAAAAGCTTACTTGATTGAACATTTTTTTCAACAGCCCGCTCCTTTACATCTTGTGGAATCACGACATCGGGTGCACTGTTATACTGTGAAAAAGTAACATCCATGATGAATTTCATATTTTGAAACATTTCTGTTATAGCCTGCTTTTGCTTTTCTGTCGTCTTCATTTTATCAGCCATATGAGTACCAAATTGAGCCATAAAGTCAGATAAATCCATATGGCTCGCGGAAATGTTACCCGTGCTCTTATCAATGGTTATGGAGTAGGATAGATCCTGAATATCTGCTAAAAAATCATCTGATACAACAAGCTTATTCATTCCCATAAGCGCCATTTTTTGTTTCAGCGTATTTTTTAAAACTTCGCCACTTGCAACAACACGAATTACCGTTGAATTATCGTCATCACTCTCAATTTCAGCGCTCTTAATCGCTTTTATATAACTCCCATAATCACGAAGGGAATCAACACTTTCTTTAGGAAAACTCTGCTTAATCCAAGAATTATCAACATTAGAATAAATGATGATCTGATTACCGGATTCTTCTATGTATTGCACAAGATTTTTATCTAATGTTTTAGAATCCGTATAAACACGAATGTTCATATCCCCTTTGCTTAGCATGGGCTTCGCTTGTATATCAAATCCACCCTCCATTGCCATACGAATATTTTTTCCTTGAACCGACATCGTTGCAGTAGAGTCTAATGCCATATGGTAATTATTAAAATTCAACATTTTTTGATAGGCTGTAACAACCATTTCTTTGGCATCTTGCGGTGCTGCTGCAACCAAACTATACATGCTGCAAATAGAAATAAATACAGTCATGACACAAAGGATAAATAATCTCGATACCATTGAAAATTTTCCCATCGCTCTCATTCCTTTCTATCCTTAAATAACTTACTTGGTTTCTATTATAGCATTATTAAGACACGTCGAGTAATTATATAAGTATCTTCGTATAAAATTCCGTATCAGAATAATCACTATTTTTTATAAAAGTAAAAAAAAAGAGGGAATTTAAAAAGAACGTCAAATATCCTTTGTGGAGAAATTATTTTTCATTCATGATATGTATGAAGATTTTCTCCGGACGTTGGAGGTGATAGATTTGTCTCTGTTTACACGCATTCGATTGCAAAGTAATCGCTTTACACCGGCCCATGAACGCATTGTACACTTTTTGCAGCAACATGCACAAGAAGCACTGACTATCCCCATTAACGAACTGGCCAAACACTGTCAAGTGGGTGATGCCACAGTGATTCGATTCTATCGATTACTTGGCTACGAAAATTATGCTATGTTCCGGATTGCTCTCACCAAAGAATTAGCCGAAAATGAGATTCGCCCTATCTATGAAGAAGTAGAGAATCAAGATGATTTGCCTGCCATTATTCGAAAAGTCATTCATTCTTCTGTCCAAGGAATTGCCGATTTAGAAAAACAGCTTTCTGTCTCGGCCTTACAAGACATGGCGGAGCATTTCAAAAAATCTTCTCTCATCCACGTCATCGGTCTGGGCGCTTCTGGTGTCGTGGCCCAAGATGCCATGCATAAACTCATGCGATTAGGGCTAAAAATCAATGCCTATAGTGATTCTCATCTCATGACCATTGCGGCCTCTGTAGCACAAGCTGATGAAATTTTTTTTGCTATTTGTCATTCCGGTGAAACAACAGATATTCTCTACACGTTAGAATTAGCCAAACGACAAGGTTGCTACACTTGTGCCGTTACAAGCTCTATCAATTCTAGCATTACAAACAGCGTATCTGCCTACCTATTAAGCTGTACTCGAGAAACGAAAATGCGGTCTGATGCCATGACTTCCCGCATCGCTCAACTCATCGTCATTGACATTCTCTATGTCAAACTAGCCCTCGACATCGGCGACGCGGCCATTGAAAGAGTCCATCACTCTCGTATGGCCTTAAAACATCACAGGACAACGCATTAAGTATGCCCAGACTATATACAATAAAAGGACCTGATGCTTTTGAACGAACAAGCCAAATCCATGATCATTATTGCTGACGATTTAACTGGCGCAAATGATACAGGAGTACAATTCGCCAGACAAGGAATGCACACTGAAGTGCTATTAGAAGGCACGACTTTATCCGCTTCTTCTGACGCAGCTATTATCGTTATCGATACAAACACTCGCGCTAGTGTCGCTGATAAAGCTTACAGACAAGTACAACAAATTGCCAAACAGGCCCGGGCGGCTAGATTTTTACATTACTATAAAAAATTGGATTCCACCCTGCGTGGCAATATAGGCGTGGAATTACAAGCTATTCTTGATCTTCACCTCCATGATTTCGCCTTCGTCATGCCAGCTTTTCCAAAGAATGGTCGCACCACCGTGGGCGGAAATCATCTGCTCCATGGTGTTCCTCTATCAGCAACAGAAATAGCCAAAGATCAGAAAACTCCTGTGTTTGAGACAGTTCTACCAGAACTTTTGCGCAAACAAACAGGTGCAAAAGTTGGACATATTGGCATTACTGATCTTTGTCAAGGTCAAGCTGCTATCACAGCCTCCATAAGACAACATTTAGCAGCAGGGTGCACTTTCATTAGCTGCGATGCCTGGTTAGAAGAACATTTTCTTTTAGCGGCTCAAGCAGTCCTAGAAGTATCTGATCACATTCTTTGGGCAGGCTCAGCTGGTCTTGCTGAATGTCTGCCACAGCTCTTTGGTTGGAAGGAAAAGCAAAAACCTCAATACCCCACTCTTGTTGTGGCTGGCAGCATCAGTGCCATTACGCGAGACCAAGTAACTCAATTGTTGCTTAATGATTATGAATTAATCGAAATAGATGTGGCTAATTATCTTGAACAGCCACATCTCCCTCTTCCGTGCCTCGAAAAAGCACTGGCGCTCCTTAAACAGGGTAAAAACATTGTACTTGCCTCTGGCTACCATCTGCAAGCTATTGAAAGATCCAAAGCAGCAGGAGCCAAACGTAGTATGTCAGCCTTCGAAGTCAGTGAAGTGACTGCGAAAATTCTCGGTGAAACAGGAGCCGCCATTTTACGTCAACAAGACGTCGCTGGCGTCATCCTCACCGGCGGTGACACAGCCAGTGCGGTCTGCCAAGCCCTTGGCGTCACAGGCATTCGCATTCTTGAAGAAATAGCACCAGCCATTCCCCTCGGTAAAATGAAAACACCTGAGGGAAAGTCATTCTGGGTCATTACCAAGGCAGGCGCTTTTGGTAACTCTGATGCATTAGTCAAAGCATCACAAAAACTTACAACAAGAAGGTTACCATAATGAATAAGAAAAATGTACGACCAATTTTGGCAATTACCATGGGGGATGCCGCTGGTTGCGGACCCGAAGTCATCGCTAAAGCGCTGACCAATGCACGCATCTATGACGCGTGCCGTCCTCTCGTCTTTGGCGACGCCAAAAGAATGGAACTTGCTGCAAAGATTGTAAAAAGCCCACTAACGATTAAAAGCCTATCGAATGTAAAAGAAGGGTCCTATCAGCATGGCGTCATTGATGTCCTTGATTTTGCAAATATTCCAGCTGACCTTCCCTTCGGCAAGGTAGATAGAAGGGCTGGGCATGCCGCCTTTACATACATTGAAGCCGCCATTGAGCATTCCATAAATAACAACGTAGCAGCCATCGTCACAGCCCCCATCAATAAAGAAGCCCTTCACAAGGGGGGACACTTGTTTCCTGGTCATACTGAAATTTTAGCTGAACTTAGCCATACAAAAGATTATGCCATGATGCTTGTCGGCGATGTGCTACGCGTGATTCATGTCACCACTCACGTATCCATGCGACAAGCTGCTGACCTCATAAAAAAAGACCGAGTCCTACGCGTCATCCGACTGGCACATCGCACGCTGCACCAATTAGGGCTGGAACAACCGCGCATTGCTGTCGCTGGCTTCAATGCTCACGCTGGGGAAAATGGCTTATTCGGACGTGAAGATATTGATGAAATCGTCCCGGCCGTACTTGCAGCACAACAAGAAGGAATCAACGCCACTGGCCCCATTCCACCTGATACGGTTTTTTTCCGCGCCGTGTGCCGCAAGGAATTTGATATTGTCGTTGTAATGTATCATGATCAAGGGCATATCCCTGTCAAACTGCTTGGTTTTGATAATGGCATCAATGTGACTGTGGGCCTGCCTTTTGTCCGCACCTCTGTTGACCATGGTACAGCCTTTGACATTGCCGGACAAGGCGTTGCCGATGAATCCAGCATGATTGCTGCCCTTAACTTTGCCAGTCATCTAGCCAAGGGTACTCAAAAATAATTTAGAAAGAAATTTGAAAGGAAGTCTGCTTATGTCGAGTGTAAAAATAGTCCTACCTTATGGTTCTGACAACATGGAAGTGTCTGTTCCGGAAAAAAATTTAATTGGTATTTATTCGCCTCAGGATATCGCCAGTGTGCCTGATGTCAAACAAGAAATTATGCGGGCCCTCAGGCATCCGATTGGTACCCCCTCGCTTGCTGAGCTTGTCCATGGGAAAGAAAAAATCGTCATTCTAGCTGACGACAACACCCGTTTAACACCAACAAAACAAATTATTCCACTCTTGCTTGATGAAATGAATGCAGCAGGAGTTAAAGACGAACAAATTACCATTATTATTGCCCTTGGCACACATCGCTTTATGACACAAGAAGAAATCGTCGAAAAATTTGGTAAAGCTGTCGCCGAGCGTGTTACAATCAAAAATCATGACTTCAAAAATCCCAACGCTTTAATCGACCTTGGCAAAACAGCCAATGGTACCAGTGTCTGGGTAAACCGTGAAGCCTATGAGGCCGATTTCAAGATTGGCATCGGCAGTATTGTCCCTCACCATATTCCAGGTTTTTCCGGGGGTGCCAAAATTGTTCAGCCAGGTATTTCAGGTGAAAACACGACAGCTGAAACACATTTGCTCAGCGTAAGATCCCCACGCTCCTGCTTGGGAATGGAAGACAGTCCCGTTCGTCGTGAACTCAATCTGATGGCTGAAAAAATTGGCATGAATACCATTTTAAATACCATCCTCAATCGTCACGGCGAAGTTGTGGGTGCTTTCTTTGGTGATATGGAAGCTGCCTTTAAGGAAGGCGTTGCCTTATCGCAAAAAATTTATGCTGTAGAAATTCCTGAAGAAGCCGATATTGTCATTTCCGGTTCCCATCCTTGTGATATTGAATTTTGGCAAGCACATAAGACTCTCTATCCTTCCGATTTAGCTGTCAAGGCAGGAGGCACGATTATTATTGTCACTCCCTGTTATGAAGGTGTTGCTGTAACTCACTCGGAAATCGTAGATATTACGGGCTATTCCTCAGCAGAACTCAAAAAGCTTGTGGATAACAAAAAATTGCCTGACGAAGTGGCAGCAGCCTTAGCCATTGCCTGGGCACAAGTGAAAGAACGCGAAACAGTCTATATCGTCTCACAAGGAATTGCTCCAGACGATGCAAAAAAACTAGGCTTCGTTCCATTTTCTTCAGTAAATGAGGCGCTCCAATCGGCCTTTGCCGAACAGGGTGCTCATGCTAAAGTCACTGTTCTCACTCATGCCCCAGACATGCTCCCCATTATTTCTTCCAAAAGCAATATAAATACAACTAACGCGTCTAGCGGAAAGAGGAACTAATTATGGATCAGTCATTCTACATGCTCGCCACTCTCGGAATTGCCATCCTGATGATCATCGTTCTTAGTATTAAGTTTCGTATTCACGCCTTTATCTCCCTCACAGCAGCCTGTTTTTTAATTGCTTTTGCCACAGGCATGCCACTCGCTAAAATCGGCCCCTCCATTGAAGCAGGGATGGGAGGAACCTTAGGCTTCCTGGCCCCGATCCTGGCTCTCGGTGCCATTATCGGAAAAATGATGGAAATATCAGGCGGTGCAGAAAAGTTATCGCGTACATTGATTAACTTCCTTGGTAAAAATAAAGCTGCCTGGGCTATGATGATTGTCGCCTATATTTGTGGCATTCCTGTTTTCTTACAAGTTGGCATTGTGCTATTAACGCCTATTCTCTTTTGCGTTGTCATTGAATCGAAACAACCGCTAGTACAAGTCGCTTTATCCATGCTTGCTGCATTGACTGTTGTCCACTGTGTCATCCCACCTCATCCAGCTGCCATGGCTATTGCTCTCGCCCTCAAAGCCGATGTAGGTAAGGTCATCTTTTACGGACTTTTAATCGGTCTTCCCGCTACAGCTATTGCAGGTCCCTTCTTCGGCAAGATTATTTCAAAGAAATATGATTTTCAGCCACCTGACCGCTACTGCAACATTGAGCGTGTGCCAGACTCAGCCTTGCCGCATTTTGGCGTCACACTCTTTACAATTTTATTACCGCTTCTGCTCATGATTGGCAAAACAATTATCGAACTTGTAGCTGATAAAAATGCTCCCTTTATGCCCATCGTCAACTTTATCGGCAGCCCCATTACAGCCCTATTTATCGCCGCCATCTTATCCTACTATGTAATGGGCTGGAAGCGGGGTCACAGTTTAACTGAACTCGCCAAACAAATTGATTCCGCCATGGGACCCATGGCATCCATTATTCTTGTCATCGGTGCTGCCGGTGCTTTTAATCGTGTCATCCTTGACAGCGGTATTGGTGATGTACTCAAACAAGTTTTAACAACCATTCAAATCAGTCCGTTAATTATGGCCTGGGTCATTGCCATTGTCATGCGCTTTGCCATTGGCAGCGCAACAGTAGCCATGATGACATCGGCTGGTTTTATTACACCCGTTCTTGCTGTATATCCCAATCTTGACCCCGCTTTAGTTGCCATTGCCATTGGTGCCGGTGCTATCGGTGCTTCCCACGTAACAGATCCTGGTTTCTGGTTTGTAAAAGAGGCGCTAGGCATTCCAATGAATAAAATGTTCGGTATTTATACGGCATCAACAACCATTGCATCTGTCGTCGGATTGATCGGTGTCATGATCCTTGCACAATTCTTAGGATAACCAGGCACTTGTTAAATAAATTGTAACAAAAACAGCCTTTGCTTGATTTAAGCAAAGGCTGTTTTTTATTGTAACCAAACAATAACTTTAGTTGTTCTCACTTGTTTTTAAAGCAACAGTCAGTTCACGCACACCTTCAAAGACACAATCAGGCTGAACATCGGATTGCTGCAAATCGCTAAAATTCGTTTCGCCACTTAGCACTAAAATACCGCAAACTCCCGAATCTTTGGCCATTTTAATATCCGTGTAAAGACGATCCCCTACCATCGCTGTTTCTTCTCGCTTACAATCCATCTTAGCAATTAAGACATCAACAATTTCACGATAAGGTTTACCAATAATTTTGGGTCTCACGCCTGTGGAAGCATAAATCAGTTCCAACATGGCTCCGACATCAGGAATATAGCCAGACCGTTCATCTGTTGGGCAGTTAATATCAGGATGCGTGGCAATAAACGGCACGCCCTCGCGAAGTAAATGACAGGCTTCAGTCAACTTAGCATAAGTAAGAGTCTGATCAAATCCCAAGACTACATAATCTGGCTGGGCGTTTGTCAAGACAAAGCCATGAGCTACAAACTCTTGCTCTAAATCGAGTGTTCCCAATAAAAAAATGCGTGCTCCCGGTTTGATCTGATTCAGATACAAAGCTGTCGCTTCACCAGAGGTTAATATTTGTTCACTCGTGGCTGCAATTCCCAAGTTCCGTAACTTTGTCACATAAGATTGTTTATTTTTCGAAGAATTATTGGTTAAAAACATATACGGCCTACCGCTTTGTCTTAAATACTGAAGAAACTCCAGAGCACCAGGCAGAAGTTTCTTACCCAAATAGATCGTACCATCCATATCTAGTGCAAAATATTTTACTTTACGTAACCATTCGCTATTTTGCGGTATCATTATACTATTTCTTTCGGCTTTGCATTCCATACCAGCAGCGCCAATAAACAAGAAACGACGGCGGCGCCTACCCAGAAATCACCTGCAAGCGTAAAGTCATAAATTCTTTCGCCATTAACAATTGTCATATGCGCATTAATAAGATATCCACTAATAACTTCCTGTAACGCTGCGCCCGCGTAACTTAAAAGACCAATCATCCCCATTGCAGCACCTGTTGCACGTTTAGGAACAATATCGACTGCCATAAGGCCACCCAAGTAACATACAAGAGCTCCCATCACCCAGCCGTATAAGCACAAACTAAACATATCCATAGCTATACTTGGTGGTGCCCAGAGGAAAAGCATAACCGATATAATATATATAATACCATAGATCAATGCTGGCTTATTGCGTTTATGATTGAAGAATTTATCGGATACAAAACCGCAAGTCAATGCCCCGAAAATTCCCGCAACCTGCATTATGCCAAGTATACTGCCAGCGCCCATAGTCGAATAACCTTTTTCTGCTGTTAAGTAAACAATCCCCCAGCTTTCAATCGCATAACGTGTGATATAGCAGCAAAGACTGGATAAGCCAAGAATCCATACCGCTGGGTTTTTAATAACTTCCCATTGTAGTTGGCTTACAGTCTTAGTACTTTTTATAGCTTCTGGTTGCACTCCCCCTTTATATACTTCTACATTTGGCAGACCATTTGTTTCCGGACGGTCATGCATGCAGAATAATATAGCAAAAGAACCTGCCAGGCAGACAAGGCCCGGAACAATAAAGCCCATTTGCCAACTGTAAGAAGTAACCAGTACGGCTGTTACTACATATGTAAAGGCGGCACCAAGATTATGGCTTGTAAACCAAACGCCATAATATGTACCACGTTCTTTATTCGTAAACCATTGATTCAATGCAACAATGCAAGGCCCAGCACCAAAAGACTGGAACCAGCCGTTGATGCCCCATAAAACCAGAAGCGGTGTAAATGTATTACAAAATCCCATGCACACACTAGCGATAGATGACATAAATAGGCCAAAAGCAAAAAAACGTTTATTATTAAATCGATCAGCCAAAAAACTATTGGTAAATTTGCCAAGACCATATGTGATAAACATGGCTGATCCCATAAGACCCAATTGCTGTGCATCCAATATACCTAAAGACATAAGCTGCTTTTTAATTACCGAAAAATTAAGCCTCAATACATAAAATAAACCATAGCCGATTGTAATAGAACCAAATACCTGCCAGCGCATTGTGTTAAATAGAGATTTAATTTGTTTTGCATCCGTAAGCATTGGCATATTCGGTCCAGTTTTGAAAAAGTTCCAAAGACTTGCCATAATTTTGTACCTCATTTCTTTAATTTCTTTGACAGTTGCAACATTATCATAAAACTTCAGTAATTTGTGATCAGTCATTCCTCCTTAATCATTTTTTTGTGTCCTACTAATAAATTATGATGATTTCATGCAACATTGTATAAACATCATATGCATATTATATGTATATGATGTCCGATTTTTATTATTACACCAATTTTTAGAATAGTCCATGTTTATGATGCTAATTGATTTTTTTATGCCCTAAATCAGGGCATAAAAAAAAAGAGCCCATGTTAGAGACTCTATCTTACCTTAAATAATTTGAATATCATTTAATTTAGCAAATTCTTTATATACATCAGGAAACTTGTCATCAACAATGAATCCAGTAAATTCTTCTAAATCAGTAAGACTTGCTAGTGAAACACAATCGTATTTCGAATAATCAGCAACTAAATATTTTTGTTCCGATATATCTAGCATAATGCGATTATTTTCTATTTCTTCTAAAACAGGATGCATAATGCCTTTTTTAAGATTTATGGCCGCTACACCAAAAAAGCACTTGTCTACACTAAACTTTTTAAGAAATTTTTCCGTACCATTACCGTAAAATACGCCTGAAGAATTGCGCAATTTTCCGCCTGGCATATAAACGGTAACATAGGGAAGTCGCGCAGCCTTAGCCGCAACATGCAAACAGAGAGTCACAACATTTAACTGTGTAATATTTTCCAAATAATCAAGGATATACTCCACTGTACTTCCTGCGTTTAACGCAATAGTTTCGCCGTCTTTAATTAAAGCTGCCGCTTTCCGTGCAATCACCTGTTTTTCATCAAAATGCATCATGCGTTTATTCGCAAGATTAATCTCGACAATGGAATAGCATGTTGTATTTTTCTCAATAAAAGCACCGCCATAAGTAAGCGTAATTTTATGATTTTGCGATAAGTATTTCAGATCCCGGCGAATAGTTGCCTCGTTTACTCCATATTTCTCAGCCAAATCCGTCACTTTGACTGAGCCCAGCTTAAATATAAGATTGACAATATCATTCCTACGCTGTATATTCGCTAACACCGATTCTACTCCTAACAAATTAATATCATTTTATAACTTTATTATATATAATTTTTGTCTATATTATCATATAATTTTAAGATATTTTCAGTAAGTTAGTGTTATTTTTAAAATATCGCACTTTATGATAAATGGCCGCATCATTTGTTGTAAATCTTCAGCTAATTTCGCCAAAGCATGACTCGATGCAACGATTTGTTCCATAGAAACTGATTGTCTTCCGTTAATCACTTTACTCATTTCTTCCATTTCAACAAAAGATTGTCCACTAACTCCTCCATAAAAGCTCCTCAATAACCCTAATATTATCAGTCTTCCGTCGGATTCAGCGGTCCTCTAAGTTCGTACTGATAAAAACATAAATCAAGCCACTTACCAAATTTATAGCCTGCTTTTCGAATGGTACCTGAATAAGTAAATCCTAATTTTTCGTGCATGAGCCTACTTCCTTCATTATTACCATCAATGCCAGCAACAAGGATCGCATAACCTCGTTCATTTAATATCCCCATAAGTTCGCCCATCAGCTTGGTACCAATTCCTTTTCCGCGGTGTTTTTTATGGACATAAACAGAATGTTCCACCGTATATTGATAGGCAGGCCACGCCCGAAAAGGCCCAAATGTTGTAAACCCAATAACAGACTGGTTTTCTTCAAATACTAAGATAGGAACCCCTGCTTGAACTTTCTTGTCATACCATGCAAGTATATTTTCAATCGTATGAGGTTTATAATCGTATATTGCTGTTGTATTCATGATCGCTTCATTATAAATTTCCAATATAGCATTCACATCACTGCGTTCTGCCAAACGAATCATCACGGACCTCCTTAAATTATCCCTACTATTCACTGCAGGATATTTTCTAAATGCTTTTTACCATATCAATATGTTCAATGCCTGCCTCCAGATAGGTTTCGCCCTGCGGCTGATAACCCAGTCCTTCATAAAATTTTCTGGCATGTAGCTGCGCCGCGAGTTTCAATCCTTGATAGCCTGCTTTTTTAGCCGTAGTTTCAATGGTCTCCATAATCATCCTGCCAGTACCTATTCCACGTTGTTCCTTTAACACTGCTACACGCTCAACTTTTAGCACACCTTCACCATAAGGACGAAATCGGGCTGTACCCACTGGTTTCTCCTCTTCATTCATTATAAGAATATATTGCGTATCAGCACGCTCATCAACTTCATCAATTTCCATTTCGTCTGGTACATGTTGTTCTTCGACAAAAACTTTGCGTCTAATAAGATACGTTTTTTCCCGTTCTTGTTGCTCATTTGTAATAATAATCCGCTGTCCCATTTAGTCTCCGCTCCCATCACTTTTCTCGCCCAATTGCATTCAATCTTCAATTCTTCACTGATTGTTCCTGTATCGTTCTATATGTATATTTCTCCATCGATCCTTTATTTCTTGCTAATTCTGTTCAACATTTTTACCTAGCTATTTTAGCAAGTAATATACAATCATTTTTATCGAAAAAGCAAAAAAATCCTCCTTAATAGACAAGTTATCTACTCAGAAGGATTTAAATGATGTTCATGCAATTTTCAATAGTTTGCTTATAAAAAAATCGAATTGACATCATAGGAATTGATGGCCGTAAGCGTTTGGTAATTTGCATTACTTGCATTACTTTGGAGCAGCTGGTTTTGTTTAGCCGCAGTAATTTTGCCACATTGCCCACAACCACTACAAGTGGCATTCCCTAATGGACAAGAGCTGCTTTGTGATGTACTGCCAGTTCCACCGCTGCCGCCACTGCTACTTTGGCTTGTCGAATTAGTCGCTGTTACAGACGATGAAGTACTTAAGTCTAAAGTAGCCGCTGCACCCACACTTGTACTGTTACTGCTATTATCAGTTTGTTGCTGATTTTGCTGTATTAATTGTTTTTGATAATACGAAAGAGAATCGTTGCTGACTGATGTAACGCTCACACAAATTACCTCCCTTATTAGCTATACTTTATAAGGCAAATGACTTCTTCGCCACGCCCTTAGCTAGCTTTTGTCGTTGCTTGGTTATTCTTTGGATTCACTTCTAAAGAATAAGCTGGACCGACATTTAAACTGGATGTCATATTTGAGATATCACCAGAACTTTGATCTTTGCCTAGCTGTACAGAATAGGCTGGACCAGCAGCTTGGCTAGCCGATGATTGCTGCGTACTGTCTGTATTCTGACTTTGTGATTGTTTTTGTTCAATTTCTAGTTCGATTTGCTGTTCTTCTTGTTGAAGACTTTGAATTTCATCTTTGTTCTTTGTCGCATCTTCTGTTTGCAATTTTTGAATTTGAGCTTCGATTGTTTTTTCTTTTTGTTGCAAACTATTAATACTTGTTTGACTGGAACTACTTTGTGATTGAGTCGAGCTAATTGCCATATTCATAAGTAACATCTCTCCTTAAAAAAAGATTTATTATTTTATCTTATACTTCTCCTTATGAATTAGTATAACAATAGAATGTTACAAGATTGTTACAAGTTTTTCTAAAAAAATATGTTTTGCTATACCTAACGAAAACAACCGACGTGAAAGAAATCCAGCAGATGTTCTGGGAATACTAAAGCAGCGCATAAACAAATTTATAGCAACAAAAAAGAGTAAATTTCTTGAGAGAAATGTACTCTTTTTTACTATGCAAATTTACCAAGCAGCCAAACCAGCCGTAACAACAGAGATGTCTTCTTCTACAGAACCGCCACTTACCCCGATCCCACCTACTATCCGACCATTTTCAACAATTGGCAATCCGCCACCAAAGATAACTAACTGTTCATCAATTGTATTGATTCCAAATAAAGGTTGATTCGGTTGAGTTAAACTCGCCAGCTTTTCAGTAGGCATCTTAAGAGCTACTGCAGTATAGGCCTTACCTTTAGATATAGCAATGCTGGCCAGAAGTGCCCCATCCATACGCTCCTGAGCTATTAAATTACCACCTTCGTCAACTACAGTAATAACCATCGGAACATTAATTTCTACCGATTTCTGCTCAGCAGCAGCAATCATTTTTTTTGCTTTATCCAAATTTAAGCTGGGAGCCGCCTGCACTACCGCCCCAAATCCCATTACAATGACCATACAGAGTACTAGCATATAAATTACTTTCCTTTTCATTTTGAATCCATCCCCTCTCTTAGCTCTTTGGAAACTTGCTGTAATTTATTTTTGTATTTACATCCCCCTTTATATTCCGATGTCATCGTACGGATAATATTTAAAATATTGCAAATAGCGTGCCAATATAGAAGAAAATAAAAAAAGCCTTTAAAGATGTATGTTATAACGATATTTTATTTCCTATACGCAGTTAAAATAAAAGGTTACATATTCTTTTTTGTATAAAATATGTAACCTCTTATGTTTCGCGAGGTTACATATTTTATACATCTTTAGGTACTAGTAGCTTCTTAGCCCCTAATTCTGCCTTCAATAATCAAAGCTTTTATATTTCAATGGTTCTAAAATGTTATTTTTATGATCCTTTTACCACGACTCATTGCCATTGACCTACATCAGTTCGTCCTGTAAAGCTTTCTTCACTCTTTCCACTACTTCTTGCCAATCCCCCAATTTACGCTGCCGAAAAATTCTGGCTGTGGGATACCAGGGACTATCTTCTCTATCCAGCTGCCAACGCCAGTCAGGATCCGATGGCACCAGTATCCACGTCTTTTTCCCCATCGTCCCTGCCAAATGTGCCATAGCAGAATCAACGGTTATTACCAAGTCAAGTGTTTCTACCAATCCTGCTGTTTCCATAAAATCAACAAGATCCTTGGAAAAATCGATAACATCACAAGACGTTGCGGCCAAATCTTTCGCTCGCAGTCCCACTTGCAAATTGACCCAGCTAACTTGTGAAATATTCAATAAGTTACGAAATATATCAAAAAGGATCGAACGTTTTTTGTTATTAAGATGTTTGGGGTGCCCAGCCCAGACCACCCCTACTCGATACCTTTTCCCATGATCGATCTTTTCAAGAGCCTCATGCCAAACGACTGAAGCTGTACGGCTAGCAGGTAAATAGGGAACAGGCTGAGGAATGGTTTCATTACAAGTATTAAATAGGACAGGAAGACTCATCAAAGAACAGACATAATCATACTTTCCTTCCGGCGGACATTCTTCTGCTGAAACTTTCAAATGGGGATATGCTGCTTTGATTAAACGTTCTAAGGATTTTTGAACCCACAGAGTCGTTTTAGCTGCTAATTTTTCTACCAATTGTGCATATCTAACAAATTGTATCGTATCACCAAATCCATATTCCCAGTACAATAAAATACTGCACCCTGTTAAATCTTCTCCGTGCCATTTGGGCATTTTCAATAGTTCGTATTCAGTTTTAGGCCGTGAATTTTCATACATACCCCAGCCATTTTCAAAATCCCCACACAATAGATTGAAATTTGCCAGTGAACACTCTGCTTCAGAATAATTAGAACGCAACTCGACAGCTAAACAAAGATGTTCTTTTGCCTCTTGAAAATGCTTCATCACCCGCAACAGCGTTCCCAAATTATAATGAGCTTCGGGATAATGAGGATTGAGCTTGAGTGCATAACCATAAGCCTGCTCCGCTTCAATAAAACGATGCATTTCTTCTAAAACTATTCCTAAATTATTATAAATAGGCGGATAAGACGAATGCAATTCAATCGCCTGTTGAAAACATTCCTTCGCTCTCTCCATCTTTCCAAGATCCATTAAAACCAAGCCTAAATTATTATAAGCAGAGGAATCACGGGAATTCAGTTCAATGGCTCGACAAAAACAGACTTCTGCTTCCTGAAAATGATTCGTATTTCTTAAAGCCAAACCCAGATTATTATAGGCTGGCGAATAGGTTGGATTTAGTTTTATTGCCGTACAGAAAGCCATAATAGCACTATCTAAATCTCCTTGTCTAATAAGCCTTATTCCTGCCTCCAGATGCATTTTTGGCGTCAGTTTCATTTTCATAACCCCTTTAAACTGATTCATTTACACAACCTTTGACTTTTTGAATCAGTATACTCTATGATTATTTAAAATGAATTATCGTAACAGCTTTTAGAAAGTAGTTATTTTTGGCCTATTCTCTATTTGAGGATTTCGTTTAATTGCCTGGCGAAAAATTACTTCTGCACCATTTAAATCGCCCTTATGTGCTAACTGGATTCCTCTATCAACTAGTGTCGTTATTTTTCGCCTCCTGGCTTTTCAATTTTCCGGTTCTTAAATTTCTCTTGATTCACCTGAAAAAGGGTATTAATCACATTAAAAGACGACCCACTATAAATTAAAATTCCAATACAAGTAAATTCTTGAATAATTTTCATACCAAACTTACGAATATGTCCGGGAATCTCCAAACAATGGAATTCCTGTATAATTAAAGCTTTCATTTCCTCCCAACTAAATTGTTTTTTATTTATTAAACTTTTTAATACAAAAAATTTAAAATGATTCTCTGCTTCTATTCTCCCATTTTGAGTAACTCTACAATAAATACTGTCCGGATTTATCTTGTTTCTCGTAGGACGTTCTCTTATATCTGTCAATAATCCATCCAAACGTAGTTCATTCAAAACTTCTTCCCATTTAATTGAATCATTATGAAGCGCTTTCGTTGATAATTGAGCTCCATTATTTACACCGTTTGAAGCATAAATATACAATAATACAACCATAGCATCCTTACTAAGCACAATTGATTCTCCTTTTCTGCAATTACAAAATGCCAAGATCATTTAGAGCAGCCTTTACCTGTTCCAAAACACTTTGCCAATCACCTATTTGCTGTTGACGAAACAAGCGCATCGTCGGATACCAGTAACTGCTTTCACCTGACAACCCCCAGCGCCAGTCCGACCTGAAGGGTAAAAGCAGCCATGTCTTTTTTCCCATAGTTCCTGCCAAATGAGCAACAGCTGTATCGACAGCAATAACCATATCCAGATTATCTACGACTCCGGCTGTTTCTGCAAAATCGACCAGTTGACTAGAACAATCTAGTACATTTTGTGATGTTTGTGTTAAATCCTGTGCCCTATTTCCCACTTGTAGACTAACCCAAAAAACTGTATTGTAAGCGAACAATTGACTAAACAATTTAAAAGCAATGGATCTGTTGTGATCATCAGAATGCTCAGGATTTCCCGCCCAAACCACACCGATTTTATATTTTTTACCCGCCCGGTCACAGATTATTCTTCGCCATTTTGCTAAAATGTCATGAGAGGCGTGAAGATAAGGAATATCACGAACAAGCAAATCGGATCCAAAATCAATTTTCGCTGGCAGACTAAATAACGAACAGGCAAAATCGAATTGACTTGGATCGATATTTCTGCTCCTGACACAGACGGAAAAAGTGCTTTGCGTACTGCCTAACAATCTTTCCAACGGTTTTTGAATCCATACAGTTGTTTTTGCCGCAATCGCGGCGACTTGATAGGCATAACGAAGAAATTGAATCATATCACCGAGACCCTGTTCATAAAACAGCAGGACGTTACGTCCTGTCAAATCTTCACCTTGCCAAATCGGGATATCGAGGCGGAATTTTTCTTTCCACTCAAGGCGTGAGTCATATAGTTTCCAGCCCTTATCATATTGCCTACGCAGCAAATATAACGTTGATAAAGAAAAACGTGATTCTTCAAAATCAGGCTGCAACTCCAACGCTCGAAGATAGGAGGCCTCAGCCTCATCAAAACATTGGGTCAGTTTAAGACAATTACCCAAATTATGAAAAGCCTCAGCATAATCCGGATTTTTTTCAATCGCCTGACGATAACAGGACTCCGCTTCAATTAGAAAATTTTTATTCTTTAAGACTACACCTAAATAATTATAGGCTTCTGCAAATTCAGAATCTAATTCAATAACCTTACAAAAACAAGCTTGGGCATGATCCCATTCTTCCAGTGGTATCAATACTTCACCTAAAAGTTGATACGCCTCCGGTAATTTCGGATCCAGTTTTATAGCTTGGCAAAATGCTAAAGCAGCTTGTCGCCATTTATGCATTGCCGCCAACGCAAGACCTTCAACAATACATTTTTTTACCATCCTATCCTACACCTGCTAATCTATAACATAATCAGTAACAAAGTTATTACTCTACTAAAAACAAATAAGGTTTACTAGCCAGATCTTGTTTTTTTATGAATCCAAAAACGCGCCCAGGAGACGGGATAAAATAAAAAAGTAGCAGCCATCTTTGCGACATCCAACCGGAAATAGTATATGAATTAATCAAAGAGAACCACTACCCATATTCAGTTGTAAAGATGTGCATAAAATCAAATATTGCATAAATTGAAGGAAATCCTAACTATATAGTGTCTGGTTTATCGGGAAAAACTCATAAATTAAAAATTTTCATGAATAAATTAATTAAAACTAAAGAAAATAATGAGATGATAGTAATGAAATAAATATTATTTACGAGGTGAAAAACATTATGCTAGTATTAGGAAGAAAACCTGGCGAATACGTTATGATCGGGAAAGACATCATGGTTAAGGTCGTCAAGAATGATGGTGGAAACTTAAAACTAGCAATTACGGCACCAAAATGTTTAAATATTATTCGCGGGGAAATATACGAAGATAAATTAAGATATATGCCGGAAGAAAAAATGTTGCCTATACAACCAGCCAATTCCAATGGCGTCTCACTTATAGCAAATAACTGGACGCTACAAGAAACATCGACCTAAGATCGGACTCATTTATCATTTTGACTGTCCCGCTAAAATCAAAGAAAATTATCTACTTTATCGTGATAAGCATCAAAAGCTTGTGAGAATATTCATTATAACTCTTGCAGGCTTTTTATGTTATTACCAATAATATTTTTCTGCAAATAATAGCCAACTCCCCGTACCGTCTTCAAATTAGATATGTTAATCTTTTTGCGCAAGTAATGAATATATATGTTGATTGTACTTTCTAACGCATCAGAATTGTAGCCCCATACCTTTTCTATGATCCGTTGTTTAGTAACTACTTGTCCCTGGTTACGTACTAATAGTTCTAAAAGTTGCGATTCTTTGACCGTTAAATGAATGACCTTGCCTTTTTTAGTCACTTGGGAACGTTGGGGGTCAAAAGTCATATCGTCAACAGTTAAGATAGTATCCACTATATCTTTGCTATTCCGACGGGCTAGTGCGTGCAATCTTGCTAGTAATTCCACATTGAAAAATGGTTTAACCAAATAATCGTCAGCACCGGCATTCAACCCTTCCGCCCGATCTTCAGGGGTATCTCTGGCTGTTAAAAAGAGGACGGGAGTCTGATATCCTAGTCCGCGAAATTCTTTCAACAGCGAAATGCCATCTAAATAGGGCAACATGCGATCCAAAATAATAATGTCATAAATTCCAGTACAGGCCATATCAATGCCAGTTTTACCATCCATAGCAACATCTACTACGAAGCCATTCTTTTTTAACAAATAGGATAGTGCTTCCGTTAATCTGCTCTCATCATCTACTAATAGCAGTTTCATTAAAAACACCCTTTGAAACCACAGCCTTGTGAAAAATTATCCATCCTTGGACATTTATGTATCAATTTTGACATATTTTTATTTATTTTTTATTTACTTTTTAGCTTTTATTTAATTTTTATTTAATTTTTATTTTTACAAAATGAGATTAACATTCTCAGCAACGCTTCAAACGCTACCCGAAAGTATCCTACACTAAATCACCAAATCACCTTCCAAAAAAGCAAACCTTAATAATGCGCTAGCAAAGACAATACTAAGTATATTGGTATTATCTTTGCTAGCGCATTATAGATTGCTTGATATATTCCACTGATCAAATCCTCAAGTTCTTTATAATTCGACATTTTTTCCACTTATTCCTATACAATTTAATTTTTTTGCACAAATTAAAATAAAATTTAAAATTTCCTCATTAACTAAATATAATCTTAATAATTGACCGCGATAATTCTATTGAGAAACATGAAAGGGGGCATTTCCTCAAAATAGTGAGGAATATTTATTTAGGTAATGGACTTCACGTTAGAGAGTCGCTTATTTAAGTAAAAATCTAACGAATGGTGCACGGATGCTAAATTTTGTTTAAAATCAGGGAGGAATAATTATGTCAATGGTAATTAGTACAAACATGTCTGCTTTAAACACTACAAACCAGTTAAACAAAAACACTACGCTCATGAATTCATCGCTGCAAAAGCTGTCATCAGGATATGCCATAAACAGTGCATCTGATAATTCAGCAGGACTTGCCATTTCTGAAAAAATGCGTAGCCAGATTCAAGGTCTCGACCAAGCCAGCAGCAACTCTCAAGATGCCACATCGTTGACCCAGACCGCTGATGGCGCTCTCGACGAAACAACGACCATCCTAAAACGCATGCGTGAACTTGCTGTCGAGGCTTCATCTGACACATTAACTGACGATGATAGAACGTCCGTCCAGGATGAAACAAACTCACTCCGCCAGGAACTGGACCGTATCTCGAATGACACGGAATATAACACAAAAAAGTTACTTAATGGCGATAGCGGTGCTTCTACTGCTGTATCAGGCCAAAATTCAGCTGCAATTAATGCTGCTCTGACTACAGCCGGAAATAACACAACATCGGGTGACTATATAGTAAATTACACTGCCGTTGCAACGCAGGCAACTACGGGTCTTACAACTACATCTACTTCGGGTATTACGTCTGAAACTGCTTCGGCAACTGCTTATGCCGGGGATGTCTCCATTAACGGAACCACCATAACCATCGCATCAGGCGACACGATCGAAGGTGTTCTGAAAAAAATTAATGACCTAACGACTACTACTGGCGTAACAGCTACACTCGATACAACGAGTGCTAGTAATAACTATATTAAATTAACAGATTCTACCTACGGCAGCAGTTCTTCCGTTACTTTATCTGCCGATACGACTACATTACAGAAACTATTTAACGCAGTATCAAGTTCTTCTACTGACACAAGTGTTACTGTTACCGGGACTGACGCAGCCGGGACAATTAACGGAGCTGCTGCAACTGCTGATGGCAATACATTAACGGCTTTCGACCTCACTGTTACTGGTGACAATACAGCTCTAACGAAACAGCAAAGTATTAGAAATGATTTAGCGACCGCTACTGGTACTGATACTTTAACAGCTGCTGCTACTGCTGCTGCTACTGCTGAGGGTACTGCTGAAACTGCTTTGGCTGCTAGTACTGATACTGATGTTACAACTGCTCTGACTGCCCTAGAGTCTGCTACTGCTTATACTTCGGACTATAATACAAAGGCTGCTGCCTTAGCTACTGCCGTTGCTTCCAGTACTGATTCTACTGACGCTGCTAACTATGCGACTTACATTGCCGCTAAAAAGCTTGCTAATGGTACAGCAGCAGCTGCTGCTGATTCAGCTACTCCTGGTACTACTACAGTAGCTGATTATCTAGCTAATAAGACTCTGGCTACTGCTGATGTTACTGTAGACGCGACTAGTGCCCTGACCTTCCAGGTCGGTGCGAACTCCAATCAGACCATGACGCTTTCCATCGGTAATATGAGCGCCAGCAGTCTGGGAGTAGCAGGCAGTACTTCTACAACGGGTATTGATCTAACTTCAGCAAGCAGTGCAACTTCTGCTATCACCACAATCGATGCGGCGATTAAGAAAGTTTCTGCTGAACGTTCCAACCTCGGTGCCGTTCAGAACAGTCTAGATAGCAATATCACGAATCTGGACACAGAAAGTGAAAACCTGACTTCAGCTGAATCCAATATTCGCGACACCGATATGGCAACGGAAATGGCCAACTACACCAAACTGAGTGTCATTACCCAGGCCGCTACGGCGATGTTGTCCAAAGCCAACTCGCAACCGCAGAAAGTATTGACTCTGTTACAACAATAATTATAACTAGGAAAAAGGTTGCCTCGCTTTTTGAGGCAACCTTTTTTATGCACTTCATTAATCAATTCCGAAAGTTACAAACAAAAAGTGGTATAAATAGCAATCATTAATTGCTATTTATACCACTTTTTGTTTGCTTCTTTTGTGTCAGTCTATAGTTTTCTTCAGACAGTTCCTACACTTTTTTATCGACAATTGCACCGATATAGTCCCTTAAATCCTGTAATCTGGCCGCCATATCCAACAACTCGTGCGGCGGACATTCTCTGAGTATCTTGTGATTCTTGACATCTTCAATCTGTATCATTAACGTATTAGTCTTCGTATGCAATACAAATTTGATATCCGTATTCATTGACTGCATAAAATCGTTTAATTCTTCCGTACCCTTTTTTACTTCGGATTCACTGGGCTGACTAGTGTCAGCAGTAAATCCTGCATTTTGTTTATTATCGGCATTTTGTACAGCACTGATCGTAGACTCATTCTTAACTGCTATACCTGAGCCTGATGGAGTATTTACTGCCGCTTCCACTGTCGAAGTTATACTACTGTTATTAACACTCGTAATGTCCAATTCACTACACCTACCTCTGCTTTTTACCTATATGTTAAAATGCGAAGACAATATCCGTTATATATTATCTTCGCATTTTAGTTTTTTTGGCACAAACTGAAATATCAATTATATACAAATCTCAGTTTGTGTTTTCAAGTTAGTTGCTTCTTTATTTAATTTTTTATCCACAGACACCTTTTTCATGGCTTGAACCCATGCATCCCGAAATTCTACCAGCCATCTTTTTGCTTCTTCAAGTTGATCTTTCTCTTTTTTCATATTGCCCTGAATCAAACAATGTAATATATATTCGTCAATCAACAGCCAATTCTTAGAAATTTCTTGCTTCATATCCATGGTCACCATAAATTCACGCATGATATTTTGAGCCCGCATATTTGCACTATGTGCCTTTTCAATATCCTTCTTGTCAATAGCTATCATGCTCTCAGTAACAAAACGGATGGCTCCGTTGTACAGCATCAGTGTCAACTCTTCGGGCGATGCTGTCATGATTTGTTGTCTTTTATAGGCATTGGCAGTATTCATGGCATTCATGACTATTCCCCCTTTAGGCTTTCAGAGTTACAGATACAACATTTATATCATAAGAATTAGCCTCTTTCATTGATAAACCGCCCCCACGCTATACTAACCCACGGATTTACATACCCGTTTTTTACTTGCTGTCCGATTTTGTTGATTTTCAACTCTTCGGCAATGAGGGAACGCTCAGCTACCGCTTCCTGTAATACTTGCTTGCTGCGTTCCAGCAGTTCCTGTTGCTTATGGGTTATTTCTTGAATCATTGGCGCTAGCATCGGTATGTTTTTCCAAGTAGAGTCTTTTGTCAATTGCTGATTTAGCATGGCCAGCTCTTCGAGAAAATTCTCTCTTTCTCCTAGCACTCGACCCAGACCTCGCATTTCTCGCTTATGGATAAAACGGCTCTGTGTTTCAGTATTCGCGGCAATTTGTTCCAGTATATTCATTTTTCGGGCTAAGTAGTGCTTTGCTTTTTCCCACTGTCCCATATATTTCACTCCTTGAAAATATCTCAATTAATGAACTCAACTGCTACTAGACATGGATGATAAGGATGAAAGCTGTGTATTCATTTTATTGATATACGTTTCTAAATTACTGTATTTGGTATAAAGATTGTCTTCTACAGTATTCAGTCGCGCTTTCTCATCGGAAATTTCAGTTGTATATTTATCAATCAGTGTAGTTAACGTGTTGTCCGTGTCGGAAGCATCGTCCGTAATACCTGCTTCTTCTAATAATGTGCCTTTATTGCCTGCGCTATCGCGGATACTTGAAATATTCTTCTGTATCGTATCATAAAAACGGTAAGCAAGGCCTTCTTCCTTGTACCGGGTAGTCAAGTCACTCGAAGATAGCGAACGAACAGTCGTAGTTCCCGCAAGCGACGTACCCGAAGATGTCTTAGATGTAGCCTGCTGCGTAAAAAGTTCCATAACCCCTTCGGGATCACTCGCAATAGCCGCCTTTAACGTGTCTTCATCTATCGATAGCTTGCCTTTTGTATCGTAGGTGCTAGTGGTAATGCCAATGCTATACAGAGTGGTCGACTGCCCAGAAACTGAGTCAATCAAAGACGTCCGCAAGTCACTGATGAAGCTTTTCAAAGTCGAATCACTTTCTAATAGTCCTACTTTTGCTTTTGTTTCCCAATTGGTGATTTCTGTATCAGTCATACTGCTTTTTTGATCATCCGTGAGTGGCTGGTAGTCCGAATCATAACTTTCACTCAACTCGGTGTTAATGGTACTAATCAAAGTATTATAATCATCGACGAAACTCTTGAGCAAGTCATAAACGCCATCCGTATTTTGCGTTACATTTACCGTAGCAGCCGTAGAAGAATCAGTTGCAGAAGCAGCAGAAATAGCAGCGGTTACAGTCTTTTGATTGGTAGTACTATCACTAGCAGCTTCAGTAGTGGCTGCATCATTAATAGCGGTACCCGCAGCCGTATTATAAGTAGTTAGAGCACTACTTAACGTACTATCCGCTAAAGTAGAAATCGCAGAATCTAACGTAGTCTTAGTGTCTACAATAGTCTGAGCAGTAGCAGCCGTCGTACCGCCAGCAGCAAGAGCTGCTGCATAAGCCGTATACGCAGTGGCAACAGCAGTTTTTTCCGTAGTGGTTGAGCCACTCGTAGCAGTCGTAATTGCAGTTGCAAAAGTATCTTTCGCAGACGCAGTGGTCGTTGTCGCGTTGGCTGTATAGGTTACTCCATCGACAGTGATGGAATTGGAACTACGGGTCAAAGACTGACCATCCAGCGTTATCTTGGCATCCAGACCGGCAGTGGAAGTATTCAACAGCACAGATACAAAGTTGCTGCCAGTTTCAGTCACGTCCAACGTATTGCCGGCTCCAGTACTATCGGCAGTCATACTAAGCTTACCTGTAATACTGTTGTAGGCCATGGTGACCCCAGCAGCACTCTTGTTGACCGTGGACATCATACTAGCTAAAGTAGTTGTTTTGTCAAAAGATAATGTTGTCCCATTAATTGTTAAATCAACTTGTCCATCCGTATTGAATGTCAACGCCGTCGATGAACTTAATTGATCGGCAATTGTCGATAACGTGCTGGACGTATCCAGTCGATTAGAAAGTACGGCAGTCGTACCGAAGCCAAGACTTGTTAAGGCACTGGTACTCGAACTTGACGTGGGAGCACTAATGGAAATGGCATTCACTCCGCTGTCGGCAGCCGTAATAGACAAATATCCGGTGCTCGAATCCGCACTGACTGTGACTTTACCTGAACCAACGGCATTATCAATCGCTGTTTGCAGCGACGCGAGGTCGGTCACCGTAGAATCAAGAGTGATTGTCTTCGCTGTACCATCCAGGGTAAGGACCAAACTTTCACCGCTAAGACTCGTATAAGTTGGCGTCGTCGACCCTTGAACATTCTTAGAAACGCTGGCGCTGCTTGTAAGTGTAGCCTTGGTGGCAAGTTGAGTGACTTCTATGGTGTGACTCCCGGTCGCAGCGGTGCTAGCGGCAGTCACCGTGACAGCACTATTACTGCTGCTAGCATTGTACTTTAGAAAATTACTCGAGCTCATTAAGCTGCTTGACGAGGATACATCGAAATACTTACTGCTAAAAGTTTGAATGTCAGAAATAATTGTACGGTAATCGGTCTGTTTCCATTCAGCTAGTTGCTCTTTTTGTTCCAGTTTATTTAATTTTTTTGCTCGTTCCGCAGTCATCAGTCCTGAAACAATAGAATCCACATCAATACCGGAAGACAGACCAGTAGCTCTGGTGACTCCGTTAATCGTGCTAGTAGTTACACTACTACTGGACATTTTTCTCGCCTCCTTCGTATACCCATTATCCTGTATAATCTATCAGCGTCTTAGAAATGGCCTTGGCTCCAACCGCAAGGGCTGCTTCATAACTATACTCAGCGGCAGTTTGTTCCGTAGCCGCTGAAGCCGTATCGACATCCTCATTGTCACTCATCAGCGTTTTATACGCTGTATAGGCATCTCCAAGGCTACTTGTTACACTATCCACATAATCCATGCGAGCTCCCAGCGTAGCTTGAGCTGACTCTACTCGATCTGCGTCTGTAGTTAGGTCGGTAAGTAAACCACTTATGCTTAGCGAATTTGTTGTAACAGTCACACTTCCTGACGAATCTACTGAGGCTGTCTTATAGCTGGTATCACCATCTAACGCAAGAAGCAGTTTAGAAAAAGTATCGAACAAATTGTTGCCAGTACCTTCGCCGACCACGTCTTGCCCTTCCGTATTTACAGTCACGTCGCCGTTGTTAAAACCAATGTTGTATTTAATATCCTGGTCTGTACTAGTACTCGCACCAGCTAAGGTATCTGAAGTCGTCTTAGCAGCTACAGCCGCAGCAGATAAAGTAGTCGTACCACCATAAGTCGTAACTGCAGCCGCTAAGGTGTCCGATGTTGTCTTAGCAGCAGTAGCAGCTGCTGCTAACGTAGTGTCGCTGGAAGAGGCAGTAGCCGCTGCTTCAGCCGTATTATAGGCCGCGAGAGCCGTCGCCGCTGCGGCAGATAGAGTAGTCGTACCGCCATAAGTCGTCACTGCCGTTGTTAAGGTATTATAGTCAGTCTTGGCAGAAGCAGCAGCAATAGTCAAATTAGTCGAACCACCATAGGTTGTAACAGCAGCAGCTAAAGTATCTGAAGTTGTCTTAGCAGATGCCGCTTTAGCTGCTAGAACAGTATCTGTTGGGGAGGCAGCTGCTAAGGACTCCGCCGTATTATAAGCCGTCAAAGCCGTCGCTGAAGCCGCAGTTAGGGAATCGTAGACGGAACTGGTATTTGCGGTATAAAAAGATTTAATGGTGTCATCTGACACATCCGATGACACAACGCCGCCCAGACTCAAATAGTCTCCCTTATATGTCACGCTGCTGCCAATCGACGTAGATGTCGACGCATAGGGCGCTTCACTCGTACTGTAGCCGCCAAAAATATAGCGTCCGGAATAAGTCGTGTTCATAATCGAAACAGCCTGCGTCTGCAGGGATTCAATCTGGGTCTTAATACTGGCCTTGTCCGTATCGCTGCACGTGTCACTAGCCGCTTCTGTTGCCAATTCCTTCGCACTTGAAATAACATCACTCAAGTCGCTCAAAGCCGTATCCGTTGCTTTTTGCCAGCCTGTGGCGGCAGAAGCGTTATCCTGGTATTGTGTTATCTGAGAAACATAGCTACGGTATGTTATCGCCTTTGTCGCCACAACGGGATCATCGGAAGCTGACTGAATTTTTTTTTCCGATGACACAGCCGCATTGGCCACTGCTAGTCGATTGGCTGCGGCATTAATATTATTCAAAGTACTTTCCATTGTCATATTATTGGTTATACGCATAAAAAAGCCCCCCTTCTAACTACTTACCACCATGTCGATGGTTTCATCATATATTTTACTCCAAGTGCTGGTAGCAGAAGCCGACGCGGCATAGGCTGCCTGATATTTAGTCAAATTAACTGTCTCTTCGTTACTGGAAACGGCCGATACAGAAGACCGGCTGGTATTGATATAGCTTGTGATCGTGCTCTTGCGGTTGTATTGTGTTGTTGCCGAGGCGCTGTCCGTACCAACAGTGGAGATAATTGCACTAAAAAAACCTGTAGCCGTAGCATTTCCGAAAATGTCAGCACTTGTACTAATACTAATAAGGTCTGCAAGATTTGTACTATTGCTAGTCGCATTGGCTGTTGAGGATGCCGCAATTTTATTTGAATCATTCTGAATGTCTTTTGATACCGTAATATTTGCCGCAGTAATATTTTGGTAGGCTGCGTCGATAGTGCTGGCACTCGCTATCAGATCTGCTGATGATTTGTTATCATAGGAAAAAAAACGAACGTCTGTTGTATTATCAAGCCCATACCCATCGGCATTGCCGCTATAAGTGGTAGTGCCAACAGTAATGCCTTCATTAAAAGCTTTGGCAAAGGTCTGTGCGAATTCATTCAATTGATTGGTATAGTAAGGGATGCCTTTACTATCTGAGGTAGCGCCATCCCGAATCTCAAGATATCCATTGAGAGAACCGGAGTCACCTGTAGTGACATCTTGTCCGGTAGCTTCATCGCGGATTCCATACATGCCATACTCGGCACTGGTCGTGTCTGTTACGGTATAGCATTCTAGTTGTTTGGAATCACTGCCGTCCACTAATACAGAATTTCCAACGGTGATCTTAAGAACGCCATCATCGTTTTTCGTTACATTAACACCAACAAGCGCGGAAAGTTTATCAACAAGTACTCCCTGTTGATCTTTCAATTCATTAGAAGAAGCCCCCGAGGCATTTGCCACCACAATCTGTTTATTCAAGGTGGCAATCTGCGTTGTATAGGAATTAATTTGTGCCACGGTTGTTTTGACATCGTTATTAACATCACTGCGTAACTGAGTTAGTTCTGACGCAGTATCGTTAATCGTTGAGCAGAGTGTATTGGCTTGTTCAAGCACGGTGGCCCGGACACTGGTACTCGTCGGATCAGTAGATAAACTTTCTAAGTCGGTATTGAATGTATTCAGCGCTGTATTAATTGTACTCGTAGTATCATCCGTCGAACTACCGAAAACAGTTTCTAATTGCGACAAGTAAGTGGACTTGGCATCCCATTCATTTGATGCGCTATTTTCCTGCCAATACTTCTGATCAAGGCTGTCACTACGCACTCTATCCACAGAAGTAACATCTACCCCATTACCCACTAAACTACTACTGTAAACCGCAGCCGGGCCAACCGATGTCTGATTCACCAATTGCCTTGAATAACCTGTTGTATCGATATTGCTCATATTATTCGTAGTCGTTGCCAATCCTATCTGAGCGGCATTTAAACCACTACTAGCAATACTAAGTCCCAAAAAAGTTGAAGCCATCTCACTCCCCCCTTATTCTAATCAAATTCACTAATCAATGTGTAAAGCATATTATCGATCGTACTCATAACCTTGGCGCTGGCAGCGTAGGCATTTTGAAATTTGATCATGTTGGACATTTCCTCATCGATGGAAATACTCGAAACAGATTTTCTCTGGGTGTCTACCTGAGTCACCAAAGTTGATTGCGTTGTATAATTACTCGCCGCCGTATCGCCGGCAGTTCCAATCCAATCCGTTATCGCCGCATAAAAGTCGATAATATCAAGCGACGAATTGCTGCTCTTATAGCAAGTAGTATCATCTTCAAGGGCACAAATTTCATTCGCGACAGTATTGTCACCGGAGGCAGCGCTGGAAGCTGCCACGACCTTGCTTGAATCAGCTACAAGCGCAGGGTTAACCTGGATATTAGTGATACTCAGTGGCTGACTGGAATCGATGGCCGTAAAAAAGTCAAGACCTGCATTGCCATCAAGATCGACGCCTGAGGTACTCAGAGAATTAACTTTCGTTGCAAGTGTAGTAATCAAGTCATTGAGACCCTGACGCAGGGTACTGATTGAACTTGTTGCTGTTGTAGTAAAATTATAAGGAAGACTACTTGAGTCGATCGTTGCATAGCCAGTCTGATCGGCATCTTCCATATAAGCCTTGATACTTCCGCTTTGAATACTCGCTTGAGTACCTGAATCGGCCCAATTGACAGTCAACGGATCAGTTATCGTTCCGCTGCCGTCAACAACCAGCGAACGTGCCGTATCGCCATCAACTAGATTTGCTCCATTTAAAGTAACTTTTAGCGTTCCATTGGATTCGGTAGTACTAATATTCGCCAGAGAAGACATCTGATCAAGTAGAACATCCCGCTGATCTCTCAGGTAACTGGCTTCGCCCCCACCCGCCTCTGCCTGGGTAATTTGCTTATCCAAATCCGCAACTTGGCTCGCAAGGTCATTGAGACTGTCTACACCATCTTTAACGCCAGTCACAGCATCTGTCTGCAATTGCTGCAATTCCTTGTCAATATCGGTTAGCGTGGAGATCAAATCAACACCAGCTGCCGTAACGGCTGCACGAGTAGTCTCCGCAGTCGCAGTAGAAGTGGCCGTAGTAATCGCATTCGTTAACGAAGTGGCCGCCGTATTGATCGTTGTCCCCCCATCTGTAGCACTATTATAAGTACTATAAGCGGTAGTAAGAGTCGTATCAGCTAAAGCAGTAACTGCACTATCTAATGTAGTCTTAGTAGAAACGATTGTCTTCGCAACACCACTAGTAAGCGCAGCCGTATAAGCAGAATAAGCAGTACTGACAGCCGTTTTTGCAGTAGAAGTCGTGCCGCTTGTCGCAGTAGTAATTGCACTGGAAAGAGTCGCTAGAGCACTAGACCCATTAGTAATGTCCGCAGATAAAGTGGTAGCAGCCGAATTGATGGCGGTACCCGAACTCGTGTTATAAGTAGTAAGCGCGGCAGTGAGCGTCGAATCGCTTAAAGTAGTAACAGCAGAATCTAACGTAGTTTTAGTAGAAACGATTGTTGCCGCATTCCCACTGGTGAGAGCAGCCTTATAAGCAGAATAAGCAGTGCTGACAGCCGTTTTTGCAGTAGAGGTGGTACCGCTAGTCGCAGTAGTAATCGCAGCCGCAAAAGTAGTTTGAGCAGAAGTACCGGTATTCGAGCTTGAACTCGAACCCGAATCCGTTGATAATGTTTGCCATGCATTAAAAAAATCTTCCAGCTCCGTCTCTACACCGTTACTCGTCGTATCCGTAGTCGAAGTAGAGGTAGTATCATATTCACTCAATATCTTATCCAAGTATTTCAAATTACCACTTTTCACTGACAAATAAGTAGCAGCGGCATTTTGTGTTCGATAAGCACTGTCGAGATATCGATCACGAGCTCGCGTAATGGCCGCCACGCTAACACCATCTCCTGTAGATGTTCCGCCTGACTGGACAGTATCCCGTTCAACACTAGATACTTGCACCTTTGAAGCTCCGGTTGTATCGACATTGGCAAGGTTCGTACTTGCTGTTGCCAACGAGGCCTGATTCACATACATTCCCGAATAAGCGATGTTATAGGTACCGAAAGTCGACCCCATATGCGCGAACCTCCTTTAACAATTGAATTGCATCAATCCACCATACTGATAAGAGACTGTAACATCTGGCTGCCAGTAGAAATCACTTTACTATTCGCCTGATAGGCCCGTTGACTGATCATCATCGAACTAAACTGCGATGCCAAATCGACGTTAGACAGTTCTAGTGCGTACGATGTCATCGTACCTGAACCATTCTCACCAGCAACAACTGTATTATAACTGCCTGAACTGTTACTAGCCGTATAAAAACTATTCCCGGCTTTTTCCAACCCGCTTGCATTCTGGAAAACAGCCAAAGCAATTTGCCCGACGGATCGTGTTAATCCATTCGAGTAGGTAACTGAAATCGTTCCGTCTTTAGCAATTGTATAGCTGCTGTCCGTTGCTGTTCCGGCCACATTCCCATCAGCTGTCGCAGTTAAGCTGCTAGTGGTGCCTGTCGATGTCATCTTGGAAAGATCCATTGTAACAGGAACTGCATTCGTGCCGGCAGTCGTTGATGTCACGGTAAGTACTGGTTTGGAATCAAAAGTAACAGTAGTCCCCGCAGTAACGGTAAAATCCACCGTCCCCGCTGCAAGAGTCGTCGGTGCGGCTAAAGTGACTGTTCCTGACGAAGTTGTAAAAGTAGCAGCGCCCGTAGTTGAAGTGGTTGTATAGGTCTTGCCTGCGGGGTCCGTCAATGTAATATCGTATGTGCCAGTACTTGTAGTAGAAGCTGCCACTTGGACAGTATAATCTCCTGCTGTCAAGCCTGTGCTAACACTCATACTGGAATCAGAATAACCTGTAGTATTAGTAGCAGATGTTATTGCCGCTGTCAGCGGAGTAACAGAAGTAACCATATTACCGTCTGAATCAAAGGCAATATAGCCGCTTGATGGACTAATCGTTGTATCTGTGGCACTGGCTGTCCAATACCAACTCGTTGTTGTATTATCTGTAGCGCACTTTTTTAAATCAACTGTAACCGCAGTTTTATTGCCCTGTTCATCGATAACATTGATTGTGGCTGTTGTATCCGGGGTTGTAATCGTTGTAGTACCGATATTTTTCAGAGTAGCCCCTGTCACCACATCGGCTGAGGTGCTGGCGTTACCCGTAACCGTAGCCGTCGTCGTCGTCGTGGCTGCCATGACCTTTTTATTGTTGGAGTAGTCATCGCTGTAAACATTAATCGGCTCGACAGTGCCCGTAGTAGTATAAACTTTGTTGCCAGACGAATCGAGAGTATATGCCTCCCAACCGCAAACGTCATAACCATTTACATTCAAATTTCCATCATCATCAATACTTAAACTGCCGTTTCTAGTGAACTCATAGTCACCTTTCGTGCCAGTCTGTACAATTAAGTAACCTGCACCAGTAAGAGCTACATCGGTAGAATTACTGGTTGTTGAAGGTGTACCTACCGTCATATCAGTTTCAGTGCTACTAATTTGAGTACCATGTCCAATCTGCTGAGCATTAACACCGCCAGTAGTTGAAGTAGCACCGGAAGCTGCACTAATCGTTTGGCTCAACAAATCACTGAAAGTGACCGTCTGTGATTTATAACCTGTCGTATTCACGTTGGCGATATTATTCGCAATTACATCAAGAGCACTTTGTTCGGTTTTAAGCCCTGTTACTGCGGAAGATAACGCATTCATCATAGCCATATAAAAAAACCTCCTAAATTACTATTTCATCGCTCATTCAGAAATAGAAAATAACCTCCCGTATAGGGTCCGGCTATAAGTAATTATTTTCGATTATGTTCATGTTATGTTGAAGACGTATCACTTGAAGCGCTTGCCACCTTTGTAATAGAAGAAAGATCGACTGTTGTGCCACCAACATTGACATAGGTGTTACTACCGGAAATTGTGACTGACTGCACCGTACCTGTGCCCGTAACTGTAGCACCGGATGTATCGGTAGTTGAATATGTTGCCGTTTTTCCAATGATGTCATAGGCTTCAGAATTATTTAGCGAAGTGTTAATGGTAGACAATGCTGACAAGGAGCTAATTTGAGCCATCTGCGATACATATTCAGTCCCGCTAACAGGATCGTCAGGATCCTGATATTTCAATTCTGTAGCTAATAGTTGAATAAATTCGTCAAAATCCAAACTGCTGGTACTTGTCGTACTCGACGTGCTAGAAGTAGATGATGCCGACGCAGAATTAACGGCTGATGTCGTACTCATTTGTTTTCCTCCCTTTTCTTTCAAATAATTCATTTAATCAAACAAAGTATCGCAAACATATATTTAGTTTTAATTAAGAAAACCAATAAAACAAAAAAAATTCCAAAGTACAGACTTAAGTCACAAATTAACATTTGACTCTGTATATACCTTGGAATTTCTTCTTATTCTATTACGATTCACCGTTCAAAAAGCTAATCAGTTCACTGTTTAAAAAACGATGGTTTTTGCCAAATCATCATACGCCAGCATAAATTGCTGTTCTGAAATTGTTTTATTTATCATATAATCGCTAAAATACTTCCATGAATCTTCTTCATTTAAAACACCGTCTTTTGTCTGAATATGCGAAAAGTTACCTGTTTTGATATGCCTTGATCCGAAGGCACGTAATGATAAAACGTTCACAAATTTCGGGTTGGGGCTCATATTAATTTTTATGGTATGGTAATCATGATTACTATAATGTAATGAAGCTAATGTCTTGGCCGCAATTCTTATCATAAAGTTCAATAGCAGCCGATTGGCAATCGGCCGCTCAAAATGACACCACTGGTGATAGCCACGTCCACTCTTAATACAAACCGTCTCTATACCATATTTTCCAAGATGCTGTTGTAAATAGTCTACGGCAAGCTTCATTTCCGATATTAACTGGGTATTATTCGTTTTAAAGTTATTGTCTAAATTAAAGCAAAGCGTGTTATTTGCCGTTTCATCAAAATAAAGACAGACATTATACTCTTGGTTTACATGTCCTTGCAACAACCTTTCTCGGAGCTGCTCTGAAACATTTAACAACCTGTATTTATGGATAAAATTGTTTTCCATCTGCCCATAATCCAACATCGCATCATTTGCTGTCAATTGATTGATAAAATCAAAACCGTAATTTTTATTTTCTATTTTTATTTTATCCTTACGCATTGTTTGATAAAATGCTTCCAGCAGCTCTACTCTTGTATCCATTGTTTAATCTCCTCAAATCTGGTAAACCCTTTTGCTGTATGGGAAAAAGCCGAATCATGCTTATCCATAATAGGATAATATACCTTAATACCATATCGTTCGCCATGTGTAATATTTAAAATATCATCATCAATTAAATACGGTACATTCCATAATTTGCAAAACACAATTTTATTTAAGGCCATAAATAAATAATCATAAGGAATGTGATTGTCCTGCAGCCACTTTTTAGTACTTTCCCCTGTCAAACGCAAGTTTCGCTTGGTACAAATAACGACCTCCCAGCCATTATCTTTTAACCAATGCATAAACTGTACTCCATCCGATTTAGCTTGTGCCAAACGATAACACTGCTCATGTATACGATAACGAAAATCAGAAAACTTAGTCGTCAAAAAATTACTTTCATCAAAAGCATTGCGTTTTACCATATCAAGATAATGATCAAATTCTTCACGAGACAAACCATATAAATCATTATATTTAAACGTAGAACTCGCTAAGGTATCTGAAAAATTATTTAGCACATTGTCAATGTCAACAGCTATTACTTTCATATGGCGCACCTCATTTTATATTACCTGTCATTAGTTTGTTGCAGCATTTATATTTAGCATTAATTAATCTTCTCCAATAATAATAGCTAATAAAAATTAAGTTATGATTAAATAATCAATCAAACGGCATGCTGTGCTACAGACGGTAACTAAAAAAAAAAACACCTTACGCAAAGCGCAAGGTGTCTTTTGATAAAATTACATCGTTTCTTCGATACTTTTGTTAGATTTCATCAGCTTAGACCATACCTTTGCAGCATCAATGATGATAAAGGTAATGAGAATCATCATAACTGCGCTGGCACCAGCCAATAACAGCTGACCTTTTGGTAAGTAGAATTCAAAGATATTGTAGAAACCAGCAGTCAACGCCGTTACAATCATAAAACAGAGTGGAATAAGTGTAACCCACAAATATCTTGCTTTACCCATACGAATCAATACGGTAGTACCAATGGCTAACGTCAGGCTGGCAAGTAGTTGGTTAGAAAGACCGAATAATGGCCAAATGGAAGCAATAGAACCTCCAAACACTAAGTAACCCCATAAGCAGGAGATTAAAGCGCTGGTGAAGATAATACCAGGAGTCCAATGTGGGTCGCTAAGTGGTTTGTATATCATACCGCCAACTTCTTGTAACAAGTACCGACCAACACGAGTACCCGCATCAATAATCGTTAAGATGAACAAGGCTTCAAACATGATAGCGAAATGGTACAGGAAAGACATAAAACTATCCAGTCCAGGGATTTGGGCAAAAATATGCGCCATACCTACAGCGAGTGATACGGCACCGCCTGGTCGACCAGCGACGTCTTCACCAACCATTTGTGATAAAACCGGAAGTTCATCTATATGCATCCCGAGTTTTGCAAATACTGCCGGAGCACTGTTAATGGCAAAGTAATCAGCAGGAATCAAGCTAGTAGCTGCAATTAGAGCCATAATACCAACAAATGATTCAGCAAGCATTGCCCCAAAACCAATTGGCAAAATTTCACGTTCGTTAGTAAGCATCTTTGGTGTCGTACCTGTGGCAATGATGGAATGGAATCCTGAAATTGCACCGCAGGCAATCGTGATGCAAACGAAAGGCCAAACAGGACCAGGCACAACCGGACCGCCACCACTGACAAACTGAGTGATTGCCGGCATATGGATTTGAGGTTGAACAATGACAATTCCTAATGCCAAAGCACCGATAGTACCAATTTTCATGTACGTGCTCAAATAATCACGTGGCGCTAACAGCAACCATACAGGAAGTGCTGCAGCGATAAAACCATATAAAGGAAGAATAATATCTAATTGTGTACGACTGAGGGTAAAAAATGGTGCCCAAGAAGAACCCTGAACCCAAGCTCCGCCAAATACAGCAGCGATAATCAGAACAACACCTACGAAAGATGCTTCACCAATATGACCAGGACGTAAATAGCGCATGTAGACGCCAATAAAGAGTGCAATTGGAATGGTTGCACCCACAGTGAATGCACCCCAAGGACTGTTAAACAATGCATTTGCCACGGCAATTGCCATCCCGGCCATAGTAATAACCAAAATGAAAATAACAGCAATAGCAGCAGCTAGACCGGCAGATTTGCCGATTTCATCTTTCGCAATTTCTGCGATGGATAAACCATCATGTCGAATCGAGGCAAAAAGGATAACCATATCGTGGACTGCCCCGCCGATACAGGCACCGACAAGCAACCAGATCGTTCCAGGCAAATAACCAAACTGTGCTGCAAGTACCGGACCAACAAGTGGACCTGCTCCAGCAATGGCGGCAAAATGATGTCCGAAAGTTACCCATTTATTCGTGGGTACATAATCATGGCCGTCTTCATGTACAACGGCTGGAGTCGGACGATTGGGATCAAGAGCTAAAACTTTTGCTGCCATAAAGGCGCCATAATAACGATAACAAATCGTTAGCACCAAAGCCGCAATAATCACAAGATAAAGACCATTCATAAAGCTTCCCTCCATATTTACTGAATTTTATTAATTAAGTATATTTTAACTATAAAACAAAAAATTCAATTAATAAATACAATCTATATGAATGGTCTAAAATGAGGTTTGAACAGAAATTATCCGGAATGAATAGAAATGAGTTTACTTTAATCCTAAAATGAGTTTAATATCTTTGATTTGACTTTTGCTAACGGGTATTTCTACATCTGAACATTGTTCCATTTTTAGCCAATAGGTTCCCTTGAACCACGGCACCACTTCTTGTACTTTGTCCATATTAGCAATATAACTTTTGTGAACGCGCAACATATTCGTACTGCTAACACGCTCCTCCAGCTCGCACAGAGTTCCACTATAGTTTAGTTCTTCCTCAGCAGTCACAATAATGACATTACCGGCATTCGCATAAGCATAAATAATATCACTATAATTTAGCAAAATAATTTTACCGCCCTTTTCTACAGGCAATTTTTGAACTTTAATTTTTGTAACATCAAGAACCGTGTCGATACGCCCCGCAGCAACCCGCCATTCTTCGGCTTGATAATTTTCCAGACGCATGACAGTTTGGGTAATACGCTCTTGGTCAAATGGCTTTAAGATATAATCAACTGCACCAATTTCAAAAGCCTTTATCGCATATTCATCATAGGCAGTGGCAAAGACAATCATAAAATGGGGTTCAATTTTTCTTAAAATTGCTGCAGCTTCCAATCCATCAATATCCCGCATGTTAATATCTAAAAAAATAACATCCGGTTTTAATTTAGTTGCCAGTTTAATGGCCTCAGCGGCATTATCTGCCTCACCGACAATTTTGATTTCCGATCTAAAAGACAATAGATAGCGCAATTCATCCCGAGACGGTACTTCATCATCAACAATCAAGCTTCTGAGCATAAACATCACCTTCATTTGCAGTTATTTTAGGCAAGGTAATGGTAATCGCAGTACCATGGCCAACCGTACTATCAATGGTCAGCCCATAGGAACCGCCATATTGACCATGCAATCGTTCATGAACATTCATAAGTCCGATATGTTCTGTAGAAAGAGCATGGTGAAGAGGATTAAGCTTCCGCAGATCCATTCCTACGCCATCATCAGTAATGGTGATGATAATATCATTTATTTTATTTTGAATAGCAATAGTAATGGTTCCGCCGTCTACCTTCGGTTTAAGTCCATGTGTAATCGCATTTTCAATAATTGGCTGTATCGTCAGTGACGGCACTAAATAAACCTCAGTTACAGGATCAATTTTTTCTTCAATGTGTAACTTGTTCCCGTAACGAGCTGCTGCAATAGATAAATAGGCACGAACCTGCGTTAGTTCCTCGGCAATAGTAATATTACGACCCGCTTTTTGTAAGGTAAAACGAAAAATCGCACTGAGTTTCAACAATAAATTACGTGCCAAATCCGGTTTAGTTCGCACTAAAGATGTAATCGTATTTAACGTATTGAACAAAAAGTGTGGATTGATCTGGGCCTGCAAAGCCTTTAACTCAGCATGCGCTGCTAATTTTGCCTGGTAGTCGATTTGTGCTAACTCTAGTTGAATAGAAAATAATTGCGCAAGCCCGTTGGCAAATACCACATCAGATTGATTCAGCAAATTTTTATTTGTATAATAGAGTTTAAAAGTTCCAATAACCTGCTCACCACATTTAAGTGGCACAACAATAGCACTTGTCAGCCGACAATGTGGAAAAGGGCAGCCAATTTCGGCTTGACTTTTGGCAATATAAATATCACCGCTTTGCAAAGCATGGTTTGTAGCAAGGGTAAGTCCGTGGCGATACGATAAATGATGCTCCGCTTCGGCACCGATAAATGCCAAAACCTGTTCCGTATCTGTGACAGCTATAGCATGATAGCTCCCATTGGCATAGATAATTTCTGCCGCAGCCTTCGCGGAAGCCTTATCGAGACCCTTCCTAAAATACGGCAGAGTTTGAGCCGCAACAGCCAAGGCTTTCTGCGATTGCGCGGCACCCGCTTGCTGTTGTACATCCATGGTCATTTTGATAATGAGCATAAAAATCGTAAGCCCAATTGAATTAGCCACGATCATCGGCAAAGCAATATGCTGAACTAATGTGAATGCCATATCGAAAGGGCGGGCTGTAAGTAAGATAATTGCCATCTGCATCATCTCACCCACAACACCACTAATCAAGGCAATCCACCAGGGCATCGGATTATGCGGACAACGCTGCTTTACCCAGCCCGCAAATAGCCCTTCAACAACATTCGACAAAGCACAAGAGAACGCCGAAAATCCGCCAAATAACAGATAACGATGCCCCCCCGCAATCAAACCAGCCGCTGTACCCATGACTGGACCGCCAAGCAGTCCGGCCGCCATCACCCCCACGACACGAGAATTGGCAAGCGCATCATCCACAGGAATACCAGCATAGGTACCGACGATACCAATACAACCAAAAATGATAGAAAGCTTTACTTTATCAAGCAATGTTATATAACGATAATTAATACGGCGAAAGATAGTTGTCTGCGATAAAATAAAAGCTAACGTTGCCGCAATACTCATGCGTTCAACCATTTCAAGCAACAAAGTTTCTCCCATAACTACACCTCTAATACCAAACTGATTAAACAGTTGGCCGCCACGTTTCCATTTCAACAGGAGGATATTTTGCTATCCATTGCATAAATTACTCCTTGTCACGCACTCCGCCACTAAGAACAGCCTTATAGACATCTATCCTCCTGTCCTGATACCATTCGCTAAATCATGACTTTCCTTCTTCAACTCTAACTTTTTTTACCTGTCATAATGAACAAAGAATAGTCTACATTTACTTCTTCAATCATTTTTTTGTCATAATAAAAAGTTTGTGACGCTATTGCCTCAAATCCAATCTTTTCAAGAAGTACTTGTAGTTTTATTTGATCAAATCCATTATATCCATTAAAATCTTCCTCTGCCTTATGGAAACTCCCATCATCCTCATTTAGCTCAACAATACACAAAGACCCCTCTTGTTTTAATAACCGATATAAGCTTGTCAAAGTTATTCCAATATCTACAATATGATGCAATGCCATAGATGTATAAATCAAGTCATATCGAGGTATAATCCGATTCTCATTAATATTGTGTTGATAAGCTACCATATTATTTACTTTATTCTGCTGAATTTTTGAATTTAATGTGTCAATCATGCCTTGCGATGTATCCATACAGGTTATAGCCTTGAGCTTGTCATAAAGATTAAAACTAACCAGGCCCGTCCCACAGCCAAACTCTAAAGCATTATCATACTTTTTAAGATTAACAGTATGTGCTATCTGCTCTGCAATGACTTTGGCCCTTTTTGTTCTTCTTTCATCATCCCAGCTTATGGACTGAATATCAAAATCCATTATTCCACCTCCTCTTTAATCATTTCCCATAGAAATACAAAGCTCCTGCCAAATAATAAAATTGGCAGAAATTTCTTTATCTTAGACATTAACAGTGATATTGAATCTTCCCGCTTGCCAATTACCCACTAATTAACACAAAAGTTTTGTTCTTCCATAAAATCGATTAATTCTTTATTAAACTTTTCACGTTCATCATAAAACAATCCATGCCCACTGTATCTAAACGGGATAAGTTTAGAACTTTTTATCCCTTGGTTTTGAATTTCACCTAACTGGAAATGAACAACCTGATCGTGAATTCCGTGAAGTATTAGGGTAGGAACGTGTATTTCTGCCAAATCATCAAATAAGCGTGTTTCATCTAGCCACTGTTTGGCGATTGCCGCTGTTGACCAACCTGCTGCTTCCAATCCTAGTTGGAAAAACCAATCGGAGAATGGTTGAGATACATGTTGAAAGAAAAACATATTGCCAAATCCCTGTAACATGCTAGGACGATCTTGGTATGTTTCCTTAACAATCTTAAGCACAGCTTCTCTCTGTAAACCATAAGGAAAATTAGGACGTTGGATAAGACTCGGCGCTGCTGCAGCAAAAAGAGCGAGTTTGGCTACACCATATTCATGATGGCGAGCCATATATCGAATGGCAATTGCTCCACCCGTCGAGTGCCCCGCAAGTGTTATATCCTGCAATTTAAGTGCCTCAATAATACAACGAATGTCATCTGCTAGTCTGTCATAGGAATAACCTTTTACAGGTTTATCCGACTTACCAAACCCCCTAGTATCGACTCCTATACAGCGATAGCCGTTATAAGACAGCTCAGAAAATTGATATTCAAACATTTTATGGTTTGCAGGCCAACCATGAATAAAAAAAATAGTCTCGCGCCCCTCCGGATTAAGGTCTTCAACATATATTTTTACATCTTTCTCCACTCTAATATAATAGCCCACGCACTGATCCCTCCACTTATGAGATGCTCTTATTAGTATTTTATTCATTTTGACATAGGAGTGTACATAAAATATAACTGACTTCGGCTTAACTATTAATCGCCACAAGAAAAGGTCCACAAGAAATTCTCGTTTGAATTTCTTGTGGACCTTTTTTACGTTTCCCGTTTTAGCAATTGCCGCTATAAGTGGCTTTGGCTTTTAAGCATCACTTACTATCTCCTATTTCTAGATGCAATTTGTTGTATAACAGCCGATATCGTTTTGCCGACTGCTGCCAACTATAATCCGACTTCATAGCATTTTTCATTATCTTTGTCCAAACCACCCTATTTTCACGATATATAGCCAACGCCATCCTAAGCGTATACATCATGTCATGGGCATTATAGTTAGTAAAACTAAAGCCATTACCTTCACCAGTATACTGATTATAAGGTTGAACAGTATCCTTTAACCCTCCGGTTTCTCGTACAAGAGGAATTGTTCCATAACGCATGGCAATCAGTTGACCAATCCCACATGGCTCATACAGCGATGGCATTAAAAACAAATCAGCGCCAGCATAAATCCAGTGAGCCAACTTTTCATCAAAAAAAATATTAACCGATATTTTATCAGAATGCAGCCACGCCGCAAGTTGAAACCAATGCTGATATCGTTCTTCACCTGTTCCCAATATCACAATCTGCACATCGTCCATAGACAAAAGCTCGCCCAAAACACTTCCAACCAAATCCATCCCTTTCGCGTCTACCAGACGAGATACGATGGCTACCAGCGGCACATCTTTAACAGGAAAGCCCAGCCGTTTTTGCAATTCAGTCTTATTTTTCGGCTTGTTCTCAAGCGTTTTTACATTATAAGTCATAATAATATTCTTGTCTTCTTCAGGATTATAAACATCATAATCAATCCCATTCATAATCCCCTCCAAATCAGCCTGACGTTTACGCAGCAAACCATCCAGCTTCTCTCCAAAGAATGGCTGCTGAATTTCCCTGGCATAAGTTTCACTAACAGTAGAAATAATATTGGAAAACGCCAATCCCCCTTTCATAAAATTCACATTATCATAAAATTCGACGCCATCCATAGTGAAATAACGCCAATCAAGAGCAAGCAAATCAGATAGTATTTCTTTGGGAAATACCCCCTGATAACACAAATTATGAATAGTAAAGATGGTGCGCAGTTTCTGATATTCCGGTATATGACTGTAATGTGCATTTAAAAGAACACTAACCATGCCGGTATGCCAGTCATGACAGTGAAGGATATCCGGAAAAAAGTTAAGCTTCGGCAAAACTTCTAGTATGGCCCGACAAAAAAAAGCAAACCGCTCACCGTCATCATCATAGCCATAAAGACCGGGTCTTTCAAAATACTGTTTATTGTCAATAAAGTAAAAGGGCAACCCTTGATAATCGAGATAGTTGACACCGCAGTACTGTTGTCGCCAACCTACAGGTACTATTAATTCAGCCTGTACAATCATTTTCTCGGTAAATCGCACAGGAATATCCTGATATTTAGGCAACATTACCCGGGCATCTACTCTCTGCTTTCTTAATTCTTTAGGGAGTGTTCCCACTACCTCACCTAAACCTCCGGATTTGATAAAAGGCGCTGCCTCTGAGGCGACAAATAGCACTTTTAACATAATTTCTAAATCACCCTTCCCTTTCTGATTACCAGCGGATAATTACATTCGCCTTTGCTATTCCCCACCCGGCAGGCGGAAAAGTCGGATTTACTGAATAGATTCTCCATTGGGGACCATAAATATCCACTCCTTAAGCTCCGAATGCCAAAACGGCTATTTGTCATTACTAGACAAATAGCCGTTTCCTATAATGTTCATTTCTGGACATATTCCTAACTCCTATTATCTTTGCAAAATATCCAATACTTCCGCATCTGTTGTTTGAGAAAATTCCTCATAATACATGCCTACCGCCACAAATTTCACGGGTTGCAACAGACAGACGACCGCATCTACCTGTGCTATCAGCCATTCAATCACATCAGGTGACGCTACCGGCACAGCAATAATAATTTTTTCCGGCTCTAAGGTCTTCAGCCATTGTACCGCTGCACGAATAGTATAACCGGTAGCAATGCCGTCGTCGACAATAACCACTGTTTGACCCGTTACTGGCGGTGGCCGATCATTTCCAGTGTATACCCGCAGCCGCCGTTTGATTTCAGTATACTCTGCCAAAACTAGTTCATTCAGCCTGGCTTGGTCTATGGAAAATTTGGTCGCGACAGCTTGATCCCAGACTGCACTCCCGTCCGGCATAACAGCGCCGAAAGCCACTTCCGGATTCAGTGGATGACCAATCTTCCGAGTAATCAGCACCCCTATACTACATTGTAATTTCAAGGCTATAGGCGCGGCAACTACCACACCGCCGCGTGGCACTGCTAGTAAACGTAAATTATCGACTTTAACAGCAGCCAACTTTTCTGCCAGCATCTGACCGGCATGAATACGATTTTTAAACATAGCCTCATTCCCTATAATTATATTATCATCGTTCTAAAACACTATAATTAGCTTTTCACAAAAAGCCTAAGTTTATGACCCGAAAAAGAATACAGCCAAAAATCGCCTTGCAAATTCTAAAAGGTTGGTGTATCATTTCAACAAAAAAACATCAAGATAACGATGAAAGGAGTGTTGCTCATGAATCATATACTTTGTGCGGCGCTAATGCCACACCCACCAATTATTATTCCTGAAGTGGGACAATCCGAAACAGACAAGGTCCATGCTACAGCTCTTGCTCTTGATGCCGTATCACAGGCATTTAAGGAATATTCTCTTCAGACAGTCATTATTATTTCGCCGCATGGTTTGGGCTTTGATGATGCAATTACCATGAGCGTACATCCGAGGCTAAGGGGAACTATGGCTGCTTTCGGCGTACCTGATCTGTCATTAGGATTTGAAACAGATGGATTACTGCTACGAACAATTCAAAAAAAGGCAAAATCCTTGGATATTAATCTTGTAGAAATGACGGATGACAAAGCTAAAAGTCTTCGATCGCAACTAGAATTAGATCATGGTGCTTTTATACCCCTATACTACCTGCATAAAGCAGGATTTCGCGGTCAGATTATTCATTTGTCCTGTGGGCTAGTGTCTTATGAAGAAATGTATACCTTTGGCAAGGCTGTTCAAAGTGCCACAGCCATAGTCAACAAGAAAATCGGTATTATTGCTTCTGGTGATTTATCACATCGTGTGACAAAAGATGCTCCTAATGGATTTCATCCCCGAGGAGCGGAGTTTGACCAGTATGTTGTTGATATTTTGCAGCGGGGCAATTTGAAAGAACTGATGAATATGGACCGCCAGTTAGCTCGTGAAATCGGTGAGTGCGGTCTGCGGCCCATTTTCTTCTTAATGGGGATCTTGGGGGGACTCCAGGTAAAAAGCCAAGTACTCTCATATGAAGCACCTTTCGGTGTCGGTTATGCCGTAGCAAAGTTTGACATTATACAGTGAGGTGAGTGAGAATAATGCGTGAATCAATTACTCCTACCAATTTAGCCCGAGCCAGTTTAGCACACTTTTTAGAAACAGGAAAGCACTTGCCTGTACCAGAGCATCTTCCACCAGAACTCACCGGTCAAGCAGGATCTTTTGTTTCTTTAAAAAAAGATAAAGAATTAAGGGGCTGCATTGGTACGATTTTTCCAACTGAAGAAAGTACCGCCAAAGAAATTATCGAAAATGCAGTTAGAGCAGGAACCGAAGATCCCCGGTTTATGCCTGTTGACTTAAGTGAAATGGACGAACTGACCCTAACTGTCGATATCTTGGGGGAACCAGAGTCCGTAACTAGCGAAACTGAACTGGACCCCGCACTGTATGGTGTTATTGTGAAAAAAGGTGCTCGAACAGGATTGTTGCTACCCCGGTTGGAGGGAATTAATAGTGTCCGTGAACAGATTACTATTGCCAGACAAAAAGCGGGCATTCCAAATTCAGAGGACATCGAACTGTACCGTTTCACAGTGACTCGTTATGAGTAATGTAAGGAAGCAGGCCAAATTCTATCAACCCACAGCCAGTGGCGTAATTGAGTGTCTCCTATGTCCTAAACACTGTCATATCGCTGAAGATAAGACCGGGGCCTGCCTCGTCAGGAAAAATATCGAGGGAGTACTTGTTAGTTTAAATTATGGCGTCTGTAGCTGCGGAGCTCTTGATCCGATTGAAAAAAAGCCTTTACTTCATTTCATGCCAGGAAGTCACATACTTTCAGTGGGCAGTATGGGCTGTAATTTCTCCTGCTCGTTTTGCCAAAACCATGATTTTGTTCATGGTAGGCAGGAACTCGAAATAATTACGCCTGCTGATGTAGTGGCTCAGGCGCTGAAGTTGAAACCTGATAATATTGGAATTGCTTATACTTACTCTGAACCGACAGTGTGGTATGAATTTATTTATGATACGGCAGTTTTGGCCAGAAAGGCCGGACTGAAAAATGTGCTTGTAACAAATGGTTATATCGAACGGACCCCACTCGAAAAATTACTTCCTTATATTGATGCTATGAATATCGACATCAAAGCTTTTCGTGAAACCTTCTACACGGAGGTCTGTCGCGGCGAATTAGAGCAGGTGAAACAGACGGTGATCATAGCAGCGAATCAGACGCATGTAGAAATAACCACCTTGGTGATACCAGGATTAAATGATTCTGTTGATGAAATCAGGGAGCTTGCTGAGTGGTTAAGCAAGATTTCTCCACAGATCCCACTTCATCTAACCCGCTATTTTCCTTGCCATGAGATGACAATTCCCGCGACACCCATACTGACATTAGAACGGCTTCAAAAAACTGCGAGTCACTATTTACAGCATGTTTATTTGGGAAATGTGTAATGGGCATTATGATCCTCGCATAAGCATAAAAATGACACTAACCATCCTCTGTAGGTTAGTGTCATTTTTATGTAACCTATGGCATATCCAAACTAGATGTTGAACGGGACGATGGACCTGTCCCGTATCCCGCCCATATCTTGCATGCTTTTAGATAAAAATTTGCTTTAGAGCATGGCATTCTAAGGCTGTAATGTAGTATACTAGGCATAGATTTAACGACAATTTCATGTATACTGTTAATTTTTAAAGAATGATGAGGGATAAAAATGAGTATTAAATCACTTACACCGCTTGAAGGGCGGTATGGAGCAATTACCCAGCCTTTAGGCGACTATTTTTCGGAATGGGCTTTAATAAAATACCGTATTCATGTAGAAGTGGAGTGGCTTATTGCCATGGCAGGCAATCCTGCTTTTGCTGAAATCCGCCAATTTGCTCCAGAAGAAACTGCATTTTTGCGCAACATTGTCAAAAATTTTGATGAAACGGCCGCTTTACGGATTAAAGAAATTGAGCGCACTACCAATCATGATGTAAAGGCTATCGAATATTTTCTCCGTGAGACCTTAGGCACCATGTCACTGGCTGATGTATTGGAATTTATCCATTTTTCCTGTACTTCAGAAGATATTAACAATCTTTCTTATGCGCTGATGCTTAAGCACGGCATCGAAAATGTCTGGCTGCCAGCAGCGGAAAATCTGGTGCAGACCGTTACGGCTATGGCGAAAGAAGAAAAAGCTATACCCATGCTGGCCCATACCCACGGACAAGCAGCATCGCCTACAACGGTAGGCAAGGAACTGGCCGTGTTTGTCTACCGCTGGAACCGTCAGTTAAAACAAATTCGTCTCCAGGAATATCTGGGAAAATTCAACGGCGCTGTCGGCAACTTCAATGCGCACAGCATTGCCTATCCAGAAGTAGACTGGGAAGCTATTTCACGTTCTTTTGTCGAAGGCCTGGGATTAACCTACAACCCGCTGACAACCCAGATTGAATCCCATGACTATGTGGCCGAAACATTCCATACTCTTACGCGGTTTAACAATATTCTTCTGGATTTTGACCGCGATATTTGGCTTTATATTTCGCTTGGCTACTTCAAGCAAAAAGCGATTGCTGGTGAAGTGGGCTCTTCTACCATGCCGCATAAAGTAAATCCCATTGACTTTGAAAACTCTGAGGCAAACCTGGGTCTAAGCAATGCAATGCTTGACCATCTGGCCAACAAGCTGCCAATCTCCCGTCTACAACGTGACCTCAGCGACTCCTCGGCGCAGCGCAATATTGGTACAGGCATCGCCCATTCCCAGATTGCGATTACTTACACCTTAAAAGGTCTTAGAAAAACAGTAGTTAATAAAGAAGCCCTTGCTGCTGATCTGAACCATGCTTGGGAAGTTCTGTCCGAAGCAGTGCAAACAGTGATGCGCAAACACGGTCATGCCAATTCCTATGATAAACTGAAAGCCATTACTCGTGGCAAGGGCATCAGCGAAGAAGACATCAAAGCCTTTATCGAAAGTGTAGAATTACCGGAAACAGACAAAAAACGCCTGCTGGCCTTGACACCGTCACAATATGTCGGTGTGGCCGCTTCCTTGGTAAAACATATAAAGTAAAAAGAAAAATCGACCTCGCTTGGTCGATTTTCTTTTTACTTAGGACAGATGCATGCATGGTTCTCTTGTATCACTACAATTTCGAGGTCCTCCTTTTCCATTCTGTCCATATGGTGGTTTTACCCGTGAACGTCCTTTTTTTCCCCTCGATGGAAGATAGCAGCGCCGTTTCTTCCCCACACAAATAGCTTCCTGCTCCGCAAAAAATTTCTAGTTGAAAAGAAAAATCGCTGCCGAGAATATTGTTACCTAACAAGCTGGCTTCCTGTGCAGCAATTATGCTGGCTCTCATCGTTTGCTGAGCTTCTGGATATTCATGGCGAATATAGATATAACCCTTTGATGCACCAGCAAAATAGGCTGCAATTGTTAGTCCTTCTAACAGTTGAAAAGGAATATTCTTAATTATGCTTTAACCCCCGTCTTATATTTGTGACCGATCGCCAAATCACTCGCAGCGTTCTTCTTGATTTTAATTAAGCAACTAAAATATGTCAACAAAGTTATTTTTTAACTAAAATTAGTGAAATTTGCAACTATAAATATCTTTACGGAGAATATTTGTATCTTGGATACAGATATTCAGATACTGACATAGTATTTATTTAAGATTACAATATGTATATAATGGCAAGGGAAGCGCCTCAAAACTGATATTTTGAGGCACTTCTTAAAAACACTCCATTCTTATGGTTGACCATCAGAATGGAGCGTTTTTCTTATCTGCAGAAAAAAAACCGCGAAATTCGCGGAATCCTTTCATTTGCCTGAACCCTCTATCTATGTACAAGGTTTGAGGCCATTTTTCGCCGTTAGAGGTGATAGGGTTCTCCCCGATTAATTTTATATGCCCGGTAGAGCTGTTCTACTAGCAGCAAGCGAATCATTTGATGAGTAAAGGTCATTTTAGAAAAGCTAATACGTTCATCCGCTGCCTGCCTAACGGCATCAGAGAGACCGAAGGCACCGCCGATAATAAAGGTGACTTCGCTTTTACCAACAAGAGCTAAATCACTTAGTTTTTCCGCCAAGTTTTCGCTGGAAATGGCTTTCCCGACAACATCAAGAAGGATGACATAAGAAGTAGGGCGAAGCGCCTTAATAATGCGCTCGCCCTCTTTTTCAATGACTTTGATCTTTTCAGCCTGAGATGGATGTTCAGGCATCTTTTCTTCGCCAAGCTCAGTAATGATGAGCCGACAATACGGTGTTAATCTTTTAGTAAATTCAGCAATGCCTTGACTCAGATACTTCTCTTTAATTTTTCCTATTCCAATAATTTGAATATGCATGTTACTGAGCTTGAGTCGGCATTTCTTCCAGCAATACGCTGACTGTACTTGTCTGATCATCACGAGTAATTTCTACATCAACCTTTGATCCAACGCTTTGACCGTCAAGAATCGACCGTAAATCAGGTACGGAATTAATTTCATTGCCTGCAACTTTCGTAATAATATCGCCGGGTTTAATTCCGGCCTTGGCTGCCGGACCGCCGATGGTTACATTGACAACATAAATCCCCTTATCAACATTCAAGGTATAGCCATACTTCGGTGCCGAATTCTTATCAAGCACACCAACACCTAAATAAGCCCGTACAACATGACCTTTCTCAATAATGGATTGTAAAATTGGCCGTGCCGCATTAATAGGAATGGAAAACCCGATACCTTCTACACCTGTATCAGAGATTTTAGCACTATTAATACCAATCACAACACCATCCGCATTGACAAGAGCCCCCCCGGAATTGCCCGGATTAATGGCGGCATCGGTTTGAATCAGTTTGAACTTCCGTTCACCAATTTCAATGGAACGATTGAGGGCACTAATGACACCCACTGTTACACTGCCTTGAAATTCCAATCCCAGTGGATTACCAATCGCAATCGCTGGTTCACCCACTAATAATCCGTCCGAATCGCCTAGCGATGCAACAGGTAATCCCGTTGCATCAATTTTTACAACAGCTAAATCTGTCGCAGGGTCAGCACCAAGTACCTTCCCCGTAAAAGTCCGCCCATCAGGCAAAGAAACAACTAACTCCTGGGCACCATCGACGACATGATTATTTGTCGCAATATAGCCATTGGAATCAATGATGACGCCAGAACCCTCCCCTTGTTCGACAAGGACCTTACGATTAAAGTAGTCACGTGCATAGGCTTTATTCGTAATACCTACAACAGCAGGAGCCACGGCTTGCGCAGCACGAACAATCGGCGTATTACGGGCATCTGATACACCCGCCATATTGACGGGCTGATTTAAATTAGCAATTTGCGAGGTTCCTTGTGGATTGGGCTTGGCAAAAAAACGCCCGCTGCAGCCTACCATAACACTCGCTCCAAGCATAATACCAACAAGGGCAACAACGACATACGATATAACACGTTTTTTCATCATAAGAAACCTCCTCATTTCATCTGACCCTAGCCAGCGCTTAAACTGGATATGCAATCAGGATAAGTTAAATGTATACTAAATTCGTCGGTCAATTTTTGGCTTTGAAGGACCTCACACACGGTGCTCTTTGCCACTTCCGGCGTATTATTTTCCTTACTCATATGGGCTAAGAAAACATGAGTGTGATTTTTTCTTTCCAAACGCGTTAATAACCACCCTGCATCAAGATTCGATAAATGACCGCGATTACTTAAAATCCGTTTTTTCAAATACCACGGATAAGAACCATTTTCAAGCATTTTTACATCATGATTTGATTCCAACACAAGCACATCAGACAATGCTAATGCCTGCTTGACTCCCTCCGTCACAAAACCTAAGTCTGTTGCCATAGAGCATTTCATATTCTCACCATAGATCGAATAACCCACCGGATCTGCCGCATCATGGGAAATGCGAAAAGGTTCAATACACACGTCTTGCACCGTGAAACTAGGCTTTAACTCAACACAATAGTTGTCAGGCAAACGAGCTTTTAAGTACATGGCATCCCACGTCTTGGCAGTGGCATAAACAGGAACGTGAAATTTTTTCATCAGTGTTTCTAACCCATAAATATGATCGCGATGTTCATGAGTAATTAAAATACCATCAAGTTCAGCAATAGATGTCCCAAGCTTGATTAAAGATTGCTGAATTCGTCGGGTACTGATACCCGCATCAACTAAAATACGAGCCTGACCGAGTTGCAAATAAGTGGCGTTGCCTGAACTACCACTAGCTAGTACATGAACTTCCATGAAAGGCTCCTTTACTCTACATATTGTTTTATATATAATGAATAATTATTTCGATTCCGCTTGCAAAAATCCTTCGCAAGATAAAATTTTCCGCCGAACATCTTGTTGCAAAGAAATTGGCATAGCCGCCAAAAGGAGCTGTTCAATTTCCCGTAGCCGCTGCTTGCTCTTCGCTTCAAATCGCAGCGTAAACATGGGTTCTGTCACAGATGATCGCATCATGCCCCAGCCATCAGTAAATTCGATGCGTATACCATCAATGCGATTAGTCGAATAGGCGGCTAGTTTTTCAGCCATAACAGCTAAAATTTCTTCTTTATCACTGCCATAATAAGGCACACGAATATCCGGTGTCAACAGATAATTTGGAATCGTCGCGACCTGTGCAGATAACGAACCAAACCTGGCAATAAGCTCACAAACCTTAATTCCAGCAAACAAACCATCATCATAACCGAGTTCCTTGAAGAAAAAGTGTCCGCTAATTTCCCCGGCAAATAACGCCTTTTCCCGTAAAAAAGCCATTTTACTAAAGGTATGACCAGCACGAGCCATAACAGGCCTGCCGCCAGCTTTCACAATTTCCTCTGGTACCACCATGGAACATTTGGCATCATAAATAATCGGCCCAGCTTGCTTATCTAGATAATAACGTGCAAGTAATACCATAATCTGATCATTGGGAACAATGTTACCCTGTTCATCAACAATGCCAACTCTGTCACCATCACCATCAAAGGCAATGCCTGCGCCAGATCCGCTTTCCTTGACTTTGGCTGATAAGGCCGCGAGATTTTCACTTAAGGCCGGATTGGGCGGACGATTAGGAAAAGACCCATCAGGCTCACAAAAAAGTTCAATGACATCATAACCGATTTTCTTTAAAACAGCCGCGGCTGTCAGAGCTGTTGCACCATTCCCCGCATCAATAACGACCCTAAAGAGCTTTTGGGGCGCCTTGGCCTTAGCTGCTGTTTTTTCTATGTAATCACCAAGAATGGAATGGTCAGTCTGACTTCCCTTGCTGAATAAAAATGCTTTTTTATCGACAAGAGCCTCAATTTCTGCAAGTGCTTCTTCCGTAATAGGCTGCGGTCCAAGAACCAACTTAAAACCATTATAAGGGGCAGGATTATGAGAAGCCGTAACCATAACACCACCTTCTGCTTTAAGCTGCTGCAAAGCAAAATAAAAAGCTGGCGTTGAAACGGTGCCAATATTGAATACTTCACAACCTGCTTCAGCTAAAGCTGAAACCATGACAGGTTGGAATTCAGGCGTTGACAAACGCACATCACCACCAACGACTACTCGTTTTCCTGTCAATTTCGTACCAACAGCCCAGCCGATTTCGCGGGTGTTTTCTGCCGTAAGATCTTTTCCTGCAACTCCTCGTATATCACAGGCATGAAAGATATTTGCCATAATAAAGTCTCCTTTTCAGGCCGTTTCTGTCGTTATTGTAGCACGGAAAAGTGGCAAAGGCAAAAGAAAAACAGGCTCTGCAACGATGATTTTCGTCCAAGCCTGCTCTCCCCTATTAACGATCTTCCATGTGATCTATGCCCCATTTTTTAAAGTCATGCTCATACTGCTCATAATTTAATCCCAAAACAACTGAAATAGCTGTTTCAAGCTTGTTCCCCTTGGCAAGGGAACTATCAATTTGGCGCAACTTATCAACGCCGAAATTTTCGGCAATAAACCGAACAGCTGCCAGCGATTCCCGATAAGCCAAAGCCTGATTCGGCAATTCGTCAAAATGCTCATCTAATTCGGCTAACGTATACAGAGGACCTGTTAAATGATTCGTCGGGGTAATCCATTCATAGCCATTGATGTTATACTCAGCATACTGGGCAACGCCTTCCGTAAACCAACGCGAATAGTTGCCGTTTGTTTGATAATCTAAGACAAGGTGAGTAAATTCATGCGCTACAGGACCATTATGAATAAAGGTCTCAGCCGTATCCTGTTTTTGCAGCCAAACTTTGGGTGACAGAATCTGAATGACACCGTTATAATAAACGCCCATAGCGCTTTCGTCACCAGACCAGCCAATAGCTTTGCGCATTTCCACGCGATCGGGATAAATATAAAGAACCGCTTTCTTAGCCGGCACATAACCTAATAAGCTTGTTACAGGCTGATAAGCCTGTTCAGCCGCTTCAGCAACAAGTGCTACCTGATCGGCATCATCTGCCGTGTATTTAATCAAAAAATGTTCTGTTTCAACTTCTTGCATATTACGTGTTTCATAATCTAGCTTTGCCATAACAGCCTGCCGAGCGAGCGGGTATAGCCATAGACGTGGCTTCATTGAAAACTGCGCAAAAAATAACACAGCAAGCATGATGGCTAAAAGGCCCATCACAATGGGTGTATCTGATCCCGTTATTTGACGCATCATACCCCTCTCCTCTCTGTGATCTGTCAGAACATTAGTATAACACACCCCTTTTATCGTGCCTACAGGTATATTTATGTAAACAGACGAAATGTTCCTTCTGTCATTTTACTTTCGTGATGCCAATGAGCATTCCCTCGTTCATTTTCCACTCAATTGAAAAATTTTCAACACTTTTTATTAGACACGCATGAAACAAAAAAAGCTACGCTTCTTTGATTTTATGAATCAAAGAAACGTAGCTATGCTATGAAATAATCTTTAATTAGCTTTTGAATCACGACAGGACGGGCAAATTCCATAAAAATAAAATTGCTGACCTGTAATTTCATAGGAAGTATGGTCACTTACATTCCGAATAAAAGCACTGGCATCGATATTTTCCAGGTCATCAACACGTCCGCATTTCATACAACGAACATGACTGTGAGGCTCAACATTTGCATCATAACGGAAGCTGTCTTCTCCGGCATTTAGCACCTGAACAAGACCAATTTCTTTTAAAATTTCAATGGTCTTATAGACAGTCGCCAAACTCATTGTCGGATAAACTGGCTGAAGTTCATTAAAAATCGTTTCCGCACTTGGATGAGCTGTAGTATGAGATAACACACCATAAATAGCCAAGCGCTGAGGCGTAACTTTAAATCCTTTATCTCTAAGCATGGAAGTAACACTTGATTCCAAAAGAAGCACCTACTTTACACTAAATTACTTTTGCGGATAATGTTTATTATATAATCTTTTTTATGATAATGCAACAGTCATTTTTACTCTTTAATAAAAATTTTAACCATCTCTCGATACCTTTGGCCCCTCAAGTAAGCAAAATATTATTTTCAGCATCAATGTGCTATAATAATTTTGTTATAATAATATAGGAGGTGCCTGGTTTTGGATCATGTTCGCGTAAGATTTGCCCCGAGTCCAACGGGCTATTTACATATTGGTGGAGCAAGAACAGCTTTATTCAACTGGTTTTTTGCCCGCCAGCATCATGGAAAATTTATTTTACGGATTGAAGATACAGATACTAAACGACTTAAAGAAGATTCTGTATCGCAAATTTTGGCTAGCATGAAATGGTTGGGCATAGATTGGGATGAAGGTCCGGAAATTGGCGGTTCCTGTGGACCCTATTATCAATCAGAACGGCTTGATTTATATAAAAAAGAAGCCCAGCGACTTGTAAAGGAAGGCAAAGCTTATTACTGCTTTTGTACACCTGAAGACCTGGCAAAAAACCGCGAGATTCAGAGAGAACAAGGCCAATCGTTCCGCTATAATGGCAAATGCCGGGATATTCCCCCGGAAGTTGCCAAAGACCGTATTGCAGCAGGCGAAAAAGCTGTCATTCGTCTACGTATTCCGGACAGCGGGCAAATGAAAGTAACAGACTGCATCCATGGTGAAGTAACTTTTGCCTTAGACCAATTAGATGACCTGATTATTATGAAATCTAATGCTATGCCAGCCTATAATTTTGCTTGTGTCGTTGATGACCATCACATGGCCATTAGCCATATTATCCGAGCTGAAGAACATCTGTCAAACACACCCAAGCAAGTGTTGTTATATGAGGCCTTGGGCTACGAAGTGGTGCAATTCGCTCACTTGCCTATGATCCTTGCTCCTGATCGCAGCAAACTGAGTAAACGTCATGGTGCCACATCTGTCGAAGAGTTCCGTGAACAAGGTTTTCTGGCACCTGCTATCGTAAACTATCTAACTTTCTTAGGCTGGTCGCCAGGTGATGACCAAGAAATCATTACACCCACTGAAACGATCAAAAAATTTATGCTCAATAAAGTATCAAAAACGGCTGCCATTTATGATACGAAAAAACTGACTTGGATCAATAGTCACTATCTCACTAACATGGATCTTGATGACCTGACGCGTGAAGCCATTCCCTTCTTGATCAGCCAAAAGGTAATTACAAAAGACCAAGCTCATGAACAGGCTAAAACCATTCAAAAAGTGATTACCGTTGTCCGTGATCGCGTCAAGACACTTGCCGAGCTGCCTGCTGCCATGGATTATTACTTTAAAGAAGTAACAACATATGACGAAAAAGGCGTGAAAAAGCATTTTTCCAAACCAGGATCAGCCGACTTGTTGCGCCAAGGGCGAGAGCAACTGGCACAGCTTGAGACATTTGATGTAGAACATACAGAAGAAACTTATCGGAATCTCACTGCCAACTTGGGCATTAAAGTAGGCGAACTGATTCATCCAACGCGTCTGGCCTTGACAGGACGCCTCGTAAGTCCGGGTTTGTTTGATGTCATGGCACTATTAGGTAAAGAACTCTGTCTAAAAAGAATGGACGAGGCCATAAATTATATCTCTACGCTAGAAATAGCCAATAAATAAAATAATTTTTGTTTAGCTCTTGCAATTTGTACGTAAAAGAGGTAAGATGAATAATTGTTAGGGCTTTTATAAATCAAATAACTTATTGCTAGCTCACTGAAGTTCCTATCAAAGTATGGCCCTATGGTCAAGAGGTTAAGACGCTGCCCTCTCAAGGCGGAGACAGGGGTTCAAGTCCCCTTAGGGCTACCATTTACAACTCCAAAATAATACTATTTAAAGATGCTTTTTATCTCGCCAAAAAACCCCTTATCCCAGCATTAGTTAGGATAGGGGTTTTTTTCGCGAATCTTATTTTCAAATTTATCTGCTAATTGCTGATTTTACTGAATGATCTTTTTTGCATCTATTTTTCTATCTCTGGCACATTTTCTTTTTCCAGATCACGAATGATATTTTGTAATTCCGTCCATATTTTTTCCAATTCTTCCTCACTTAATGTGTCACTATCGAATATACAATCCATGCCTACTACCTCCTAACCAAATTTTACTCATATTATCAATAGCAATTATAGCAATTTAACATTAGAAATTTATTAAATAAAAAAAGCTTCAGTCTAAGCTATTGGAAATTGGGAACCTCATGTAAACAATACCATGGAAATATGACAAAATTATGACTGTGTAGTAATTCATACCAATCCTCCGCAACAAATAATAAGGCCGTCCTGGATTCAGGACAGCCTTATTATTTGTTTTTCTTTCGCGAATAAATTCATTAAGTCATTAAACAATTCTTCGGATATAAAATGATATTCGTTTGGATACCACGTAATCGTTTTCTCTTGAATGCCTTGTACCAATTCGGCTGTAGATTGTTCTTTGAGCATCTTAATCACTCCCTTCACAGTAGTATTGTATTCAAGGTAGTATAGTTTATACCAGCCGCGATAATAACTACACTGAAAATCTTCTTTCTGGCACCTTATTTTGAGTATAAAAAAGAGCCTTACGGCTCAGATATAATTTGCGGCATATTTTACATGAACTTTGACAGGAATGATAAAAGCGCCCCACAGGACGCTAAGTTTAAAACATCAGATCTACCCAAGCGCAAAACGAACTTCTGCCTCTGCAACTATTTTATCGTCCACAAAAGCCTGTGCCCATATTTTCCCCATATTTCTTCGCATACGAATTACTTCAGCGACCATTCGTAGTTGATCTCCAGGCACTACATCTTTTATAAATTTCCCCTTTTCAATTCCTACAGTATATGCCAAAGCACCTCGATATTCGTCAGGGTAAAGTATTGCAATTCCTCCAACTTGAGACATAGCTTCTATAATAAGTACTTGAGGCATTGCCGGTCGTCCTGGAAAATGGCCCGAAAAAAACGATTCATTAATAGTAACATTTTTTATACCTACTGCACGCTTCATGGGTTCAATTTCAATAATACGATCAACCAATAAAAAGGGATATCTATGAATAATTATATTTTGTATTTCAGTAATTGATAGCAAAAAAAACAACTCCTATTAATAATCTTAAAACACACTATCCATTATATATTATTCGATAAAAAGGAGCTATTTCCTGTAATATAGCTATGAAAAAAAGAGTCTTACGGCTCGATTACCTGATTTTTATTGATTTTCTCTTTCTCTTATTCTCTCACTAATTTGCTTTACAATACTTTTTGCTTCCAATAACCCTTTATTAGTAATTTTTGCTTTGGTAACAATTTCGCGTTTTTCGTCTGGGATTTTTACTATATCGACTTCTACCAATCCTTCATTTTGAAGTTCTAAAAGTGATTCTCGAAATTCATTATAACCTTCAATCAATTGACTTGTCATATCCCTTTCGGACTCTTGATAGTTATAAACCATTGCAATAACTGTCAATAAAATTTGGCTCTTATAACTCACAAAAACATCTTCCTTCATCTTTTTTACATTATTCGACAAAATAAAACAATTCCCTGCAAAACAGCCCCACAAAAGTCGGTGCCTTACAGTCACTGACTGACTAACTATTATTTTAAAATATCTTTTTTTACCTAATACTATTTTACCACAGTTAAATGCAAAAAAGTGTACATAACTTTGGTTTTCCATGCACAAAATTTTTAGTCAACGAATATCATGTAAAAGCTGGACATTTAATTTTCCTCCTTCACCCAAAAATGCTCTTGGATAAACACGCCTATACTTCCATGAATAGAACCTATGTTTTAAGAACATCCTATGAATGAATGTATTGTCCTATATAGCGAAAGTCAGAGTTCAAAATCTACTGGTACTGGACTCTGGCTTTTCTATATATAAAAACCGATTACCGCCTATGGTCCTGGCTGTAGTTTATGCTACCATAGGCACAGCTACGCCCATTATATGAACCTGGCCAAATGAAGGTGCTGTTTGAGGAGCTGAAGTTTCAACCTGTGTTGCTGGCACAATCGGCGCAGGAGGTATAGGTGTTATAGGTGTTGTTGGCACTATTGGCGTTAATGGTGTTATGGGTGTTATAGGCGTAAGGGGCGTTATAGGTGTTATTGCTGGTATGGGAGTTATTGCAACAGGTTCAAAGGAACTCTTTACGCCCGTTGCATTGATTTCATAATCGACACCGCGACGCTTTACTACATCTTCCATTTATTTACTCTGCCTTCTACATAAATTTTTGTTTACCTAGCATATGCAGATGCAATCAATGATGTAAATACTAAAATAAATCGATTTGACAGTATCTCAGGACAAAACTCGCTTAATAATTTTCTTATCACAGATGAGTTTTCTTAGCCTTTGCCCAACGATTAGAGTCACTATGTCAAAGATACAAGATATACACCCAAGGATTCGACTATTTTCTATAGCAAAAAAACTCCGTGGATAATTCCACGGAGTTTTTTTGCTGGTAAGCCTATTAATTTGACTGACTAAATTTAGACTGAGCCTGCGAAATATCCTGTTGATCAGCATTTTGCACCTTGTAATAGCCCTTTTGCTGCATCATGTCAAAAAGTTGTTTTTGTTCACTGTACACATCACCGAGAACCGTCATATAGTCCTGCCGAAGCTGATTGCTATTGGCTTCAGTAATATAAATGTTCAAGGCATGAGCTGTGTTTTTTGTCTCATTGAGAGCTAAGTTCATTAAATCTGAATCACTGAACTGCATGCCCTGTCCATTATACCCCTGCTGCTGGCTTTGCTGACCTTGTTGATTTTGTTGTTGTGCCAAATTTTCCACCTCCTTTATTGTAATGTTTGAGCGCCTGTTAAATGTTTACTAATGCTTTGAACATGTTGCTGCTGTTTCTGAGAAATCTGCTGAAACAGTTGTTTGGCTTGTTGATCCTGAACTTCACTTGACAAATGCTGAAACGTTTTAACATTCAGTTGGCCCATATTTAAAAAGTCTTCCAAATGCATCAATTCTTTGCTTGTAATCATCGTTTTCCCCCCTTTCTTGTCATACAGACATAGCTTGTGCAAATTAAAAAAGAACTATTCCCTAAAATTACAAACAAAAAAAACGCATCACAAGAGGATGCGTTTTTTTGCCGTCCAAACTAACTAATTTGCGCCTAATTTTCCTGGAAACTTTCTGTAAGTTCCCCTGTCTCCTGCCTATTATGCTGCGAACAAATTTTAAACCACACACGAACGGCATCAGCAACAACAAACACAACAAGCGCAATCATAACAGCACTGGCCGCTGCAAGTAAATAATTGTTGTGAGGTAAATAATTCGTTGTAATGCTCATCCAACCAGCAGCAACCGTCGTAATACCGAGAAAAGCCATGGGAATAATCGTTGTCCAGACATATTTTTCTCTGCCCAACCGAAAGAGAACGGTTGTACCAATAGCAAGAGCCATTGTGCCGAGTAGTTGATTTGCCACGCCGAAAAGCGGCCAAATCGTAGAAATACTCCCGCCATAGACAAGATAACCCCAAGCGAAACTCATCATAGAACTTGCAATAATAATGCCAGGAAACCAGTTGACATTGCCAAAGGGCTTGTAGACTTTGCCGCCAATATCCTGAATAAGATACCGACCAGCCCGTGTCCCAGCATCAATTGTTGTTAAAATAAAGAGAGCTTCAAACATAATAGCAAAATGATACCAAAAAGACATGAGTCCTGAAAGTCCTGGAATGTTAGAGAAAATATGGGCCATTCCGACGGCCAAAGAAACAGCGCCACCCGGGCGTCCCGCTACTTCTTCACCAACCATGTCGCCAAGTTTGGTAAGTTCTACAGGCGTCATGCCAAGTTGAGCAAAAACATCGACAGGAACATTGATGGCAAAATAATCAGCAGGAATAAGACTTGTTGCAGCAATCAAAGCCATCAGCGCGACAAAAGACTCTGTCAACATCGCACCAAAACCAATGGCTTTCATATCCATTTCATTTTGCAGCATTTTGGGCGTTGTACCTGCACTAACCATGGCATGAAAACCCGAAACAGCACCACAAGCAATGGTAATAAACATAAAGGGCCAGACTGGTCCCGGTATAATCGGACCACCGCCTGCGGCAAACTGACTAATCGCCGGCATATGCAAAACAGGTTGAACCACAATAATACCGATAGCAAGGGCTAAAATCGTACCCACTTTCATATAAGTCACAAGATAGTCACGCGGTGCCAACAAAAGCCAGACTGGGATGGTACATGCAATAGCCCCGTACACAGCTAAAATAATACTCAGCTCACCGCGGTCAAAACTAAAATAAGGGGCAAGCCAGGATTCCTGTACAAGAGACCCGGAAAACACAGCAAATAACATAAGTGCTACGCCGATAACAGTGGCTTCTTGAATTTTGCCTGGACGCAAATAGCGAAGATACAAGCCAATAAACAAGGCAATGGGGAGTGTCAAAAACACTGTAAAAGTTCCCCACGGACTGTGATAAAGAGCATTGACTACGGCAATAGCCAACCCCGCCATAGTAATAATCAAGATAAAGAGTACGGCAATAGTTGTAGCAATGCCAGAAGCCCGACTAATTTCGAGCTTAGCAATCTCAGCAATCGATTTGCCATCATGACGAATAGAACAGAATAATACTACAATATCATGGACAGAACCTGCCACAACAGCACCAATGAGCAACCAGAGCGTCCCTGGTAAATAACCAAATTGGGCTGCGAGAACAGGACCGACAAGAGGCCCCGCCCCTGCAATTGCTGCAAAGTGATGACCAAATAAAACATATTTATTTGTCGGAACATAATCACGGCCATCATTAAATTTCATCGCCGGAGTTATGCGTTTGGCATCGAGCATTAAAACTTTTGTAGCCATAAAAGCGCCATAATAGCGATAAGCTAATGTTAGGATAAGAGCCGCAGCTACTACTAAATAAAGACCATTCATAACCATTTCTTTTTTCTCCTCTTCTGTTGTAAAATTTTCTGTTTTGTAAAATTGCCTCTAATTAAAATAATCACAATTGCGCAGGCTTTATCATAAAGGATTTTAACCGAAGAACCCACAATAATCGGCTAAACGGAATAAAATAGCGGGCGAATAGAAATGGAATCTGTATAAAAAAATGCTAGAACCTTATTTCAGTCCTAGCAAACTTTTAATTTCTTTGATTTGATTTTTACTTACAGGAATTTCTGTGTGCAAAGGGTGATCCACCTTCAACCAATAGGTTCCTTTAAACCATGGAATCACTTCACTTACTTTATCCAAATTTACAAGATAGCTTTTATGAACCCGTGTAAGCGAGGTCTGACGCGTTCGTTCTTCAAGTTCAGCCAGAGTACCATGATATTGATATTCGTCTTGATGAGTAATGACAAGTACAGTTCCCCGTTTGATTGTGACATAGACAATATCGTCATAACTCACAAGAACAATCTTACCGTTTTTATCTACAGGCAATTTCGTTACAACTGTTTTGGTTTGACGAAAAACCTCATCCATCCGTTGAGCTGCGGCCTGCCAATGGACAGCTGGATAATTTTTCAACCGTTCAACAGCTGTATGAACACGCTGGCCCTCAAAAGGTTTAAGAATATAATCGACGGCACCAATCTCAAAGGCCTTAATCGCATAATGATCATAGGCTGTAGAGAAAATGATAATCACATCAGGCAAGAGAGAACGAAGGACTGAAGCTGCCTCAAGTCCCGTTACCCCTCGCATCTCAATGTCCATAAAAATAACATTCGGTTTCAATTTAGCCGCTAACGTAATGGCGGCTGCACCACTATCTGCCTGCCCCACAACTTCCAATGCTGATTCCAGCGATAAGAGATAACTAAGCTCGTCTCTAGCTGGTTTTTCATCATCCACGACAAGAGCCTTAAGCACCCTCTTCCCCTCCTTTATTCATGCACTGAGGAAATCGCATGGTCACAACTGTGCCCACTGCTAATTCACTTTGAATGGTCAGCCCATAGTCCTTGCCATACAACCCCCGGAGTCGCTCATGAACATTCAAAAGTCCAATACAATTCCGCCCTGCACCTTGCAGGGGATTAAAATGAATGACATCCATGCCCACACCATCATCTCGAATCTCTATCTCAATATCTTTATTCACAGCCTGCACTTTAATCCTAACCTCTCCACCTGTTTCTTTCGGCTGAAGACCATGTTTAATCGCATTTTCGACAAGCGGTTGAATCGTAAGAGACGGGATAAAAAATCGCTCAAGATCCTGATCAACAGCCATACTCACAGCCAATTTATCACCATGCCGAGCTTGTTCAATCGCTAAATAGGCGGCAACTTGCGCCAATTCCTCAGCAATCGGAATAGTCTGGCCTGTTTTATGCAGCGTAAACCGAAACATGCTAGCGAGTTTATTAAGCAATTCCCTCGCTTGATCAGGCTGAGTACGCACAAGGGATGTAATGGTATTTAAAGTATTAAACAAAAAGTGGGGATTAATCTGAGCATAAAGCGCCTTCAGCTCCGAATGCGAAGCAAGCTTAGCCTGCCGATCAATTTCTGTTAGTTCAAGCTGCGTGGAAAATAACTGAGCAATTCCCTTGGCAAACACCATATCCGCCTGACCAATGGCTTCAACCGTCGTATAATAAAGTTTTAGCGTACCGATAACTTCGTTTACTTGGACTAAAGGAACGACAACGGCACTTGCTAGTTTACACTGGGGATGGGAACAGCCAATCTGTTCTTTTTCTTGGGCAATAACCATATGACCCTCTGTCAGCACATTACGCGTAATATGCGTAAGCTCTGACAAATGCGGAGCATGATGACCTGCCTCTGCCCCAACATAAGCAAGCACTTCCTGACTATTCGTCACAGCTACGGCCTCATAATCGGTTGTGTCATAAATAATCTGCGCTGTTGCCTGCGCAGATTCAGCGTTTAACCCACGACGTAAATAGGGCAACGTCTTGGCGGCAATATTCAAAGCCTTTTGTGATTGCTCAGCACCGATTTTATCTTGAGCGTCCATGGCAGTTTTAATAATAAGCATAAAAATAGCCACACCGAAAGCATTAACAACCGTCATGGGAATAGCAATCTGATTCACGAGGGATCTTGCCACATCATAAGGTTTGGCAACAACTAAAATAATTCCCATCTGAATCACTTCACCCATAAATCCGCTCAGAAAAGCAATCCACCAAGGAACAGGCTTCCGTGGCAAAAAATGATGGACAAGTCCGGCTAACAGGCCCTCACAAACACTTGAAATGGCACAAGACAAAGCTGTAAATCCACCCAAAAGATAGCGATGGCCCCCCGCAATAAGTCCTGTAGCCATACCAACAACAGGCCCACCAATAAAACCAGCTGCCATAACACCTATCACACGAATATTGGCTAAAGCATCATAAATGGGAATTCCGGCATACGTACCAAAGATACCTATGGCACCAAATACAACGATAATAAAAATTCTATCCCGCCAGATTAATTGCCTGTAGACAATACGTCTAAAGATGGTTGTCTGCGACAGAACGAACGCCATAACAGCGGCCAGGCTCATGCGCTCCATTAATTCAAACAGCAAGGAAATATCCACATGTTTCACCTCTTCAATAGAAATAAGAGTATCACGAAATAGTCCTTGTCGCAATGTGCGGCGACCATGAAAAAATGCAGGAAAGAGGATATTTTCAATCATATAGGGAAAAAAGAAAAAGAACATATCTTAAAAAGTTGGTGAATAGTTTGGATACAGCTTCGCTATCAAAATTGATTGCTACTGAATTAAAGCTTAAAGTGGGCCAAGTCAGTGCCACAATCTCCTTATTAGACGATGGAAATACCGTCCCCTTTATCTCGCGCTACCGTAAAGAAGCCACAGGGGAACTTGATGAAGAGCAAATCAGAGTGATTGAAGAACGCATGGCTTATCTGCGCAACCTGTCTAAACGGCGGGAAGACATTTTAGCCAATATTGAAGAACAGGGCAAACTAACGGAGGATTTAGCTGCCGCCATTCGATCTTGCACGAAGTTACAAGACTTGGAAGATTTATATCTTCCTTATAAAATAAAAAAACGCACGCGCGCCCAAATTGCCCGCGAACGCGGCTTGGACCCGCTGGCTGCACTCATTTTAGCACAAGAACAAGTAACAGGCACATTGCTTGACACAGCACAAGCTTTTGTAAGCGAGGAAAAAGATGTAGCTACGGCTCAAGACGCCTTGGCAGGAGCACAAGATATTATTGCCGAGACGGTAAGTGAACGCGCCGATTTTCGCGCCAAACTCAGGGCTCGTTTATGGAATCATGCCCAAATTGTATCGAAGCTTGCCGCCAGTGAAACGGAAGATAAAGAATTTGTCATGTACCATGACTATCAGGAACCTGTGAACCGCATTGTTTCGCATCGTATCCTGGCCATGAACCGCGGCGAGACCAAGTCTATCCTCAAGGTCCATATTGATGCGCCTCATGACCAATACATTCAGTTTCTCACAGATCAATTAGTAACACAGCCTTCTATTTTTACAGAAGTCCTGACAGACGCCATTGCCGATGGCTACAAACGGCTGTTATTTCCGGCACTTGAACGCGAACTACGGACACAACTAACAGAGACGGCTGAAAAACAGGCTATTAAAATCTTCGGACTGAACTTGCGTCAATTGTTGCTTCAACAACCCTTGGCAGGCTATACCGTCATGGGTCTTGACCCCGGCTATCGTACAGGCTGCAAACTCGCTGTTGTCGGACCGACTGGCCAGGTTCTGGAAACATCAACCATTTATATTACGCACAGCGAAAAACAAAAGCAACAAGCTTTAGACACGGTCCTTGCTACTATTAAACGAAATGGTGTGAATCTCATTTCCATTGGCAATGGAACAGCTTCTTACGAAACAGAAGAATTTGTCGCCCAATTGATTGCTGAGCATGAACTAACGGATGTAAGTTATTTAATTACAAATGAAGCAGGCGCTTCTGTCTACTCAGCTTCCAAACTAGCTCGTGAAGAAATGCCTGACCTTGACGTTACCTTACGAGGCGCCGTATCCATTGCCCGTCGTATCCAGGACCCCTTGGCTGAACTGGTAAAAATCGATCCCAAATCCATTGGCGTTGGCCAATATCAGCATGATGTCAACCAAAAAGAGCTCAATCAAACCCTTGGCACAGTCGTCGAATCCAGTGTGAATCACGTAGGTGTTGAGCTCAATACAGCCTCACCGGAATTACTCAAATATGTGGCAGGAATCAGCAGTGTTGTCGCTAAAAACATTGTCGCCTTTCGCGATGAACAAGGTGCTTTCCATCATCGTAAGGAACTGCTCAAAGTCGCCCGCCTCGGCCCTGCTGCCTTTACTCAATGTGCTGGTTTTCTTCGGATTCAGCAAAGTGAAAATCCCCTAGACAACACACCCGTCCACCCTGAGTCCTATCCTTTGGCTGAAGCCATTTTACATGAATTAGACTTATCACCAGTTGAGCTGACAAAGCGCGAATTACTACCTCTTGTGCAGCATCGCTGCCAAACAGCTGATGCCACCGTTATTGCTACGAAACTCAATGCAGGCGAACCGACTGTGCGTGACATCTTGTCGGCCCTTGCCAAGCCTGGTCGCGATCCCCGTGAGGATCTGCCAAAACCGCTAACAAGAAAAAATCTCGTGAAGCTATCTGATATTCTGCCTGGCTCCCTTGTAACCGGTGTTGTTCATAATGTCACCGACTTTGGTGCCTTTGTTGACATTGGTATCAAAATCAAGGGACTTGTTCACCGCTCAGAATTAAGTCATAAACGCTTTCACCATCCCATTGACGTCGTTTCTGTCGGCGATATTGTCAAATGCCTGGTACTCAGCGTGGATGAAAACCGTAATCGCATTGCCTTAAGCATGAAGCAAGTAAAAGAATAACTTCGTGTCAGCCTCATAAAAAAAGTAAGTGGCACAGCTTGTACACAAGCTGTGCCACTTACTTTTTTACTCGTGACCCTTCCGCTGTTGCTGAACAATACTCTGGTCTATATGCTTCAGTAATTTTTTTCCTTGCTCACGATACTGCGCAATCAATTGTTCATAGTGTTCTATTGCTACAGAGTCTTGTAAAAAAACAAGATTAACACGCATATTCATGGCAGAGCTCGCCACTCCAGCCTGTAATGCCTCAGCAGCCACAAGTAATTCGCTCAGCATTTCACTAGGAACTTTACAAATCGCTTGTTCTACCATGTTGAGTCCCGTCACACAAGCCTTGCTGACGGAATGAGGAACTTCAATGGCATGAAGAACAGCCTGCTCAAGTTCTATATTGGGCAATTTATCTTCTTTGCCATGCGAAAGCAAATGAGCCATCGCAGCATAGGCTCGCTGATCTTCATCAATAAGCTGCATAAGCTCCTTGATAAAAGCAGCTAACTTTTGCTGACAAACAGAATCCTCTAATCGGCCTAAAGCCATCTGAAGCAAAGCCATGCCTGATAGTCCCAGCAAAGCAGCTGCACTGCCGCCGCCGGGTCCACCATTGGGATTGGCTAATTGAGTCACAAACTCCTGCACAGATAAATCAACTAATTTCATCATCGTCACCGCTATTCCACACTAACAAAGAAATGATAATTTGCCTGTCCGCCTGCATAAAGTTCGATTTCCACATCAGGCAGTGTCTCAGCAAGATCATGAGCAATTTGCTGCGCCTCAGGCAGCAAAACCTCTTCACCATAGTAGACGCTGACAACAGATGCCTCGGCATCAACAAGTTTTTTCGTCAAATCAATTAATGCTGTGCCTAAGGTTAACGCATGATTGACTACCTTTCCAGCAAGCACGCCAATATAAGACCCGGCTTTGACCATTTCAGCATCAATCAGACTATCGCGTACAGCTTGGGTAATACTGCCTGACCGAACTAAATTCACGGCTTCCTGCATACGCGCCAGGTTATCTTCCAGTGAAGCTTCCTCCTGGAAGGCTGTCAATGCCGCTAATCCTTGAGGGATATTGGTCGTTGCAATCATTTCCAACCGATCGCCAAGCAGTTTTTTCGCCTGCGCCACAGCCAGAATGATATTTTTATTGTTTGGCAGCAAAATATACCTTTCAGCATGACCACGATGTACAGCAGCTACAAATTGTTCAACAGGCGGATTCATAGTTTGACCGCCATCAATAATAGCTGCCGCCCCGAGCTCTTCCATAATCTTCTTAATGCCATCACCCGAAGCCACTGAAATGACTTCCAATTTCTTAGCCTGATGTGTAATAACTTGATGACGATGCTGATCAGCCATATTGTCAATTTTAATATTATGAATCGTGCCCCAAGTCAAAGCCTGTTCAAGCACAAGTCCCGGATGAGCACTATGAATATGGACCTTGAGGAAATCACCGCCAGGTGCCATCACAAGCGATTCTCCGCAGGGAATTAATAATTTTTTAGCGTCCTCCAAGGTAATAGAACAAGGCTGAATAATAAACTCCGTACAATAAGGATGCGTAATACTCGGCTGCTCCCCCTCTGGAAGATAGCCACTCGGTACAACAGTCGATTCAAAATTAGATTCAGGACTAAAACATTCACCACTCAGTCCTTCGGCACAGCCGGACAAAAAGGCAATCAATCCCTGCCCCCCTGCATCAACAACACCTGCCGATTTTAATGCAGGCAAAAGCTCCGGCGTCCTCTTAAGTTCTTCCCGGCCTGCAGCAATCGCTTCTGATAAAATGTCCACTAAAGGTTTATTATCCCTTACGGCATGATGCGCTCCTTTAGCAATTCCTTTGGCGACAGTTAAAATAGTTCCTTCCACAGGACGAGCCACAGCCCGATAGGCATATAGAATACCATACTGAAAAGCTTTCCCAATCTCTGAAGATGTAGCTTCTTGTTTACCTGCCAAACCACGGGCGATGCCCCGAAAAATTTGCGACAAAATGACACCGGAATTGCCACGTGCTCCCATAATAGCACTATCAGCTACACGTTTGCTTAGTGGCCCGATGCCTGTATCGGGTGCGCTCACCAGCGTACGTGCAGCCGTTTGCATCGTAAGCATCATATTCGTTCCTGTATCACCGTCAGGCACAGGAAAAACATTTAAACTGTTAATATATTCATATTCACGAATAAAAGCCCGATAAGCTCCATCAATCATACGACGGAAGTCCTGTCCGTCAATCATTTCGTTGCAACTCTCCATCATGATTCCCCCTTGTGTTTTTTCATAAGACCTTTTCTTGAAAAATCACACCCAACAATCCGGGTCCCAAGTGAGCAGCCAATACAGAACCTGCTGTTGAAATAATCACAGGTACAGTAGGAAAAAGCGCTGATAAACGTTTGGCAAGTTGTTCTGCTTCTTCCTCATTCGCAATATGAACAATGCCTAAATAAGCGAACGAAGGCATTTTCGTTATTTGATCTACTAATTTATCGATGGCTCGGCGACGGGTACGAACCTTTTCAAGCACCGTTACCTTGCCTTGTGCCAAATACAAGACAGGACGAATCTGTAGAATCGACCCAACCAAGGCTGCCGCACCACCAATGCGGCCTCCTTTATATAAAAAATCTAGTGTTCCTGGCAAAAAGTACGTATGCGTGGCTGACACAGCAGAAGAAAGGCCTTGTAAAATATTTGTCACACTTTGCCCACGCTCAGCCGCAGCCATAACATATTCAGCTAGTTTTATCATACCAATAGCGGTTGTAACTGAATCGACAACATGTACGCGCAAAGGCTTAGAACAAAGTTCTCTAGCTAGAATGGCACTCTGTACGGTACCACTCAAAGCCTCTGCTAAAGTAATGACAATAATATCGCACTCATCTTTGAGCAGTGATTCATATATGGATAGAAAAGTCCCCGGTGGGGGCTGCGATGTCTTCGGATGGCTAGCGCTACTATTCATCAAGGCGAATAATTCTTCCGTTGACAACTGGTCTTCCTCATATTCTTTGCCGCCTACTTCCACAGTAAGTGACGCTATATGTACACAAGGATGGCCTAACAGCCACTTTGGCAAAGCATGTGCTGTACTATCAAGAACGATTTGAATATTAGCCACAATAGCACTCCTTTTATACAAAATACTGTTTCTTATATTGTAGCAAATTATGCTACTGAAATATACTACAAAGTCCCTTTCCTTGGGTTAGCCAGGATTATTTCCAGGTATTTCCTGTGAATTTTCACTAAAAGCTACTACAAACACCAATGATTTGCCAAGATTTAAAGGGGAAAAGGTGATAGAAGACGAACATGTAAAAAAAAGCCCGAAGGGAGTTTAAGATGGACACACCACAGCATTTATTTGCTTTAGATATTGGCACACGTAGCGTTGTCGGCCTAGTTGGGGAACAAGATGGCCAAATAATTCGCATTGTCGGCTATGAACGACAAGAACATCATACGAGGGCCATGCTTGATGGACAAATTCATGATGTTGTTGAAGTAGCGAAAGTCATTCAAGACGTAAAACGCCGCCTCGAGGAACAGGTCGGACCACTTGGCCAAGTATCCGTAGCTGCTGCGGGACGCGCTTTGTGTACCATAAAAAGCTCAGCTGAAATTGACACCTTCAATAATAATATTCTCACGGTTCAAGATGAAACATCATTAGAACTGGCAGCCATTCAAAATGCCCAACGCCAATTAGCTACATCAGATTCCATCCCCAACCCAACCGACTACTACTGCGTCGGCTACAGCGTTATTTCCTTTTCCCTCGATGGTCTCAACCTCAAAAGACTCGTTGGTCAACGAGGAAAAGTAGCCAATGCTGAAATTATCGCAACCTTTCTACCCCGCCAAGTTATTGATTCCCTCGAATCGGCTGTTCACTCTGTTGACCTTGAAATCGCGACGCTTACGCTCGAACCAATTGCAGCCATTCATGTACTCATTCCGCCCACCATGCGCCATTTAAATTTGGCACTCGTTGATATCGGAGCAGGCACATCCGATGTGGCCTTAACAAAATCCGGCTCTGTTGTGGCCTATGGCATGGTTCCTTGTGCCGGAGATGAAATAACCGAAGCCATATCCCAAAAATATCTGCTTGATTTTAACGTAGCTGAACAAATCAAACGTAAACTAACGGACGACCCTGAAAACAAAATACCTTTTGTTGATGTGCTTGGACTATCGCATGAACTAACTTCATCAGAAATAATTTCCAGCATTGAAACGACAGTAAATGATTTAGCCCAGGCCATTGCCAAAGAAATTCTAACGCTAAACACGGCACCCCCTCAAGCCGTTCTGCTTGTAGGCGGAGGATCCCTCACACCACTGCTTCCAAAAGCTGTTGCTCATGCCTTGGAACTGGACGAAATGCGCGTAGCTATTCGTCGTCCTGAATCAATTGAAGACATTCCGATCATTCCGGATGAACTTAAAGCGCCGGATTTCGTTACACCACTCGGTATTCTAAAATTATCAACAAGTCGCCATCTAAATTTTATTTCTATTACATTAAATAACACGCCGCTCAAGGTATTTAATCTAGGACATCTCTCTGTAGCAGATGCCTTGCTTGCTGGCGGCATTAATGTACGGGAGCTCAAGGGTCATCCGGGACTAGGCCTTACTCTCACTCTTAATGGCACAACGACTTTTGTTCCGGGCAAGCATGGTGAAATGGGCTCTATCACCATCAATGGCAAACAAGCGTCTTATGAAGCTGAAATTCATGATCAAGATGAACTCATCGTTAAAAAGGGTATCGATGGCCAAAGCCCGACCCCGAAAGTTCAAGACCTTATTACGCTGCCAAAACCTTGGACAGTAACGATTAACAATAAGCCCTATTCTATTCATCCACTCATTAGGGTAAACGGAAAACACGCCCTGCCGGAAACACCGCTTGTTGACCGCGATGAAATTGTCTGCCATAAAGCACAAACATTAGACGAAATTTTACAGTTAACAAACTATGACGATGGTCAAAAAGAATATTCTTATACAATTAACGGCTCACTTCGCTCCTACCTTGTGGAAGCAAAATATCAAATTAATCATCGAAGAGTAGAACGCACTGCAACTGTTGCTCCCCTGGATGAAATTGAGATTGAATATCCAGTTGTACCCAAACTCTATCAAGTTTTAGGTCTTACAACAGACTGCAGCGAATATATGACAGTCACTTTTAACAACAAACCTTGCCAAGTTCCTGTCCAGAGCTGGCATATTGCAGTCAATGGCGAAACAAAACGTCCCGAAGATGAAGCACCTGACGGTAGCCTCATTCATTGTACAACAACGCAAATCCAACCCATGCTCAGCCATGTCATGCTTGCGGCTAACTTTACGCCGCTTGCAACAAGCGGCGCAAGTAAAATTGAAGTTTTGCTCAATGGCGTAGCTGCCGAATATACGAGCTTAGTAAAAAGCGGCGATCAAATCGCTGTAACGATTAAAACTCACACAGAAACCCGGGAATAAAGCAACAACATACTAATAAAAAAATCCGCCTGAGGCGGATTTTTTTATTAGTATTACACTTAGCGCATTTTATTAAATTCATAGACCTCACGGAAGGCATTTTTACTGGCAGCAATGGTTTGCTCAATATCGGCATCATTATGAGCCAGCGACATAAAAGCACATTCAAACTGCGACGGCGCCAAATAAATGCCCTGACTCAGCATGGCATGAAAATATACCCTAAAAGCCTCCACATCAGACTGCTTAGCTGTCTCATAATCCACAACATCAGCACCATTAAAGAACATACTAAACATGGAACCTACATGATGGTACTGATAATGAAGATCAAAAGCTTCCGCAGCAGCCTTCATGCCCCTTGTGAGCTTCTCTGTCTGCTTAGTCAGGAAAGCATAATAGGCCTCAGCTTGTTCCTTGAGTAACGTTAACGTCACATAACCTGCCGTCATTGCCAGGGGATTGCCGCTTAAGGTACCCGCCTGATAGACAGGGCCAGCAGGTGAAATCAACTCCATAATCTCAGCCTTACCGCCATAAGCACCAACAGGCAAGCCACCGCCAATGACTTTCCCTAGACAAGTCAAATCAGGTTGAATATTATATAAGTCTTGCGCACCATGAAAAGCGCAACGAAAACCACTCATGACTTCATCAAAAATCAGCAAGGCTCCATACTGAGCCGTAATTTTGCGCACCTGTGCAAGATACCCTTTTTTGGGTAAAACTAAGCCCATATTACCTGCTACAGGTTCAATAATGACAGCAGCAATCTCTTCGCCCTGCTTGGCAAACAATCTTTCTAACGCCGCTGCATCATTATAAGGTACTGTCAAGGTCGTTGTCGCAATGCTGTCAGGGACACCCGGACTGTCAGGCACGCCAAACGTAGCCGCACCGGAACCTGCTGTAACAAGTAAACTGTCATGATGACCATGGTAGCAGCCAGCAAACTTAACAATTTTCGTACGTTTCGTATAAGCGCGTGCCAAGCGAAGGGCACTCATGGTGGCCTCTGTACCGGAATTCACCATACGTACTCGCTCAATGGCAGGCATAATTTCTCGTATCAGCTTAGATACTTTTGTTTCAAGTATGGTAGGTGCGCCATAGCTTGTTCCTTGCATCACAGCCTGCTGCAACGCCGCTGTGACTTTTTCATGACTATGACCTAAAATGCACGGGCCCCATGACAAAACATAATCAATATATTCATTGTTATCAATATCTTTCAGCTTAGAGCCATGTGCACTGGCAATAAAAGGCGGCGTACCGCCGACACTGCGAAAAGAACGCACGGGGCTATTCACACCGCCCGGAATATATTCTTTGGCTTCTGCAAAAGCCTTAGTTGATTTCTCCAGTAAAAAGGTCACAATCAATCCTCCTGTTCTGCCAGCCACTTGGCGGCGTCAAGCGCATGATAGGTAATGATCATATCCGCACCGGCCCGTTTGATGCCAAGCAGTGTTTCAAGGACAATCCGCTTTTCATCAATCCAGCCATTCTGCGCCGCAGCCTTCACCATGGCATATTCGCCACTGACATTATAAGCTGCAACAGGCGCATCAAAGCGGTCACGTACCTGCCGAATGATGTCGAGATAAGCTAGTGCCGGTTTCACCATAACAATATCGGCACCTTCAGTTATATCAAGCTGTACTTCACGCAGAGCTTCGCGGGCATTGGCAGGGTCCATCTGGTATGTACGGCGATCACCGAACTGAGGCGCCGAATCGGCTGCCTCACGAAAAGGTCCATAGTAACCTGAAGCATATTTCGCTGAATACCCCATAATCGCCACCTGGCTATAATCATGATGATCCAGACAGTCACGCATGACAGCCACGTGTCCGTCCATCATATCAGACGGTGCCACCATATCAGCGCCAGCCTTAGCATGACTTAATGCCACTTTGGCTAATAAATCGAGTGTCGAATCATTATCAACTGTTTCACCTTTAATCAAACCACAATGACCTGTTGTCGTATATTGACACAGACAGACATCCGTAATGACTACGAGCCCTGGCAAATTCTGTTTAATAGCTGCCACAGCCTTTTGTACCGGACTATTCATATCCCAAGCACTGCTGCCTTCTTCATCCTTATATTCCGGCAAACCAAATACAAGTACGCCTTGAATGCCAAGTTCATAAGCCGTACGTGCTTCTTTCACCGCTTCATCAACAGACAAATGGCAGATACCAGGCAAACTGGAAATTTCGTCTCGAATCTTTTCCCCAGGTACAATAAATAGAGGATAAATAAGATCATGAGATGTCAGTCGTGTTTCTCTTACAAGATTACGTACTCCGCCTGAAATGCGAAGTCTTCTCGGACGGTGTAACAGATCCTTCATTGTTGTTCCCCCTCATAATAAGTTGTAATGGCTGAAACAAGCCCTTTAATTGTATACTGCTTAGCAATCATATCCGGCTCAATGCCTTGTTTTAAACAGGTTTCAGCCGTAATGGGTCCAATACAAGCTACTTTAACCTGATTGATAAGATTCTTTCCCTCTGGCCCCAGCAGCTGCAGTAAATTCAACACTGTAGATGAGCTTGTAAATGTAATAAGATCAATTTCTCCCTGCTCTAACTGCGCCGCAATTACGGCACCATCCGTTTCAGCCGCAATCGTTTGGTAAGCCGGAACAACATGAGCATCTACACCCATTTCAATCAATTTTTGCGGTAAAAGATCCCGCGCCACAAGCGCCCGGGGAATAAGTACCTTCATGCCTGACGTAAGCTCGGACCCAAGGGCTTCCACAATACCTTCAGCCCGAAATTCCATGGGAACTAAATCAGCCACAATGCCCTGGCTGCGCATTTTTTCCGCTGTTTGCGATCCAATGGCCGCAACTTTATTAGCTGCTAAGGCCCGTGCATCAAGTCCGGCCTCACTAAGTCGATCAAAAAAGGCTGTCACACCATTAGCGCTGGTAAAAATAATCCAGTCATAATGAGGGAGGTTTTGAATGGCTTCATCAAGCAAAACATAACTATCAGGCGGTGCAATTTTAATAACTGGCGCTTCCAGACACTGCGCACCAAGCACTTCCAGTTGACTTGTCAAAGCACTGGCCTGCTCCCGAGCTCTTGTAACAAGAATTTTTTTACCGAACAGCAGTTTTTGATCAAACCAAGCCAGATCATTGCGTAAGGCGCAAACGTCACCCACAAGAAAAATCGCCGGGGACTGAATCTTTTGCTGCACAGCATCCTCTGCCGCCTTACCAACCGTCGTTAACACCACACGCTGCTCAGGCTTCGTTCCCCAACGGATAATGGCTGCCGGCGTATCAGCCAAGCGACCATTTTCCTGCAATTTTTTCGTAATATAAGGCAAGTTCTCTACACCCATCAAAAAGACTAGTGTATCTACCCCCGTAGCCAGTTTGTCCCAACGAATCGTTGAGGTAGCCTTCGTTGGATCCTCATGACCCGTAATAACAGCAAAAGATGTAGCTACGCCACGCTGTGTCACAGGAATGCCGGCATAAGCCGGTACGGCAATGGCTGAAGTAATGCCAGGAACAATCTCAAAAGACAGGCCGTTTTTTACAAGTTCCAACGCTTCTTCCCCACCCCGGCCAAATACAAAAGGATCGCCGCCTTTGAGACGTACAACGGCCTTGCCTTGCTTAGCCAAATCAACAAGCAATTGATTAATATCACCTTGCTTCATCGTGTGCTGACTTGAAGCCTTACCCACATAGATCATTTCAGCATCTGGCCTTACATGCTGAAGCAGGCGTGGATCAGCTAGTCTGTCATAGACAATGACATCAGCCTGTTCTAAGTATTCAAGACCTCTTACACTAATTAATTTATAATCGCCCGGCCCTGCGCCGACTAAATAAACGATGCCCTTCTTATCCAACAGAGATCCCCCTATCTAATTTCATCCAAAATTTGTCGTCCACCTAAATCAAGCATTTTTTTTGCCAATACACAGCCACTTTCTGTCGCTTGTTCTTTGGGCGCCCGCACTACTTGACGCAGCAACCTTTTGCCGTCAACAGAGGCAATAATAGCCTCAAGACAAATTTCATGTTCCAGCCATTGACCAAAAACACCGACAGGAACCTGACAGCCGCCTTCGACTGTTCGTAAAAAAGCCCGTTCAGCTGTGGTAACAAGATAAGTCGGCTCATGATTTAAAAATTCCAGTTTGGAAAAAACTTCCGAGTCCCCTTGGCGCGCTTCAATCGCCAGTGCCCCTTGTCCCACGGCAGGCAAACAAATCTCTGGGGGTAAAATCTGACTAATTCTTTCACCCCAGCCCAACCGCTTAAGTCCTGCTGCTGCTAAAATAATGGCATCAAACTGTCCCTCGTCCAATTTCCGCAGTCGGCTATCTAAATTGCCCCGCAGGTCACGAATGACTAGATCGGGTCGATAATGAAGAAGTTGCGCCTTGCGCCGCAAACTGGATGTGCCAAGCGTTGCCCCTTGAGGCAGGTCATCAAGCGCTGCATAACGCGTACTCACAAAGGCATCATAAGGATCCGCGCGCTGTGTAATCGCGGCAAGCGACAGACCTTGTGGAAGCTCTGTCGGCATATCTTTCAGACTATGTACAGCTAAATCAATTTCACCATGCAACATGGAAAGTTCCAATTCTTTTGTAAACAGCCCCTTGCCGCCAATCTTGGCTAGCGGTACATCTAAAATTTTATCGCCTGTCGTCACAATATGCTTTAAAGTGACAGTTAGCTCTTTATGCTGTTTACGCAGGCACTCGGCAATATATTCAGCCTGCCAGAGCGCCAGCTTACTGCCGCGCGTACCGATGACAAGTTGTTGTTTCATCATGAGCACCCTCTCCAATAATATCTAGGTTATGTAATTTCTTTAAAGCATTCAAATAATAGTCCTCTTTATCCGTCCCGGCACTTTCATTGATTTTGACAAAGGGATCACGAAGTAACTTGCGTACAATCATTTTTGACATATTTTCAATGACTTTTTTCTCTTCCGGCATCAAATCAGGCAGCTTGGCAAGAGCCTTTTTCAGTTGTCTTTGGCGAATTTCTTCCGCCTTCGCTGTCAAACGGGCGAAGACAGGTTGGAACGACAGATAACGAAACTTCTGGACCAAGTCCTGAAGCTCTTCAGCAATAATTTTATTAGCCACAACCACTTCTTGCTGTCTTTGGCGCATATTTGACTGAACAACAGCCTCGAGATCATCAATATTATATAATTTGACACCTGCCATCGCTTCCACTTCTGGTTCTACATCACGCGGAACAGCGATATCAATAAAAACAATGGGGCGTCCTTTACGCTTGGGCATTAAATGAGCCACATCCCACGTACGAATAATATAATGGGGAGCTCCTGTCGATGTAATCACAATGTCCGCGTCAACAGCACAATTCATAAAATCATTGAAAGGTACGGCAACACCATGAAATTTTTCAGCTAAAGCACTGGCCCGCTCATAGCGGCGATTGGACACAAAAACAGTTTTTACACCGTTTGACACTAAATGACGCGCTGTGAGTTCACTCATTTCGCCAGCACCTAACACAAGAACATTGGATTCGTCGAGCTTCCCCAAAATATTCTTGGCAAGCTCCACTGCTGCATAACTAACAGATACGGCACTAAAGGCAATCCGCGTCTCTGTGCGAACGCGCTTGCCCACAGCAATAGCCCTGTTGAACAGCGTATTGAGTACCGTACTTGTCGTCGCTAAATCACGAGCAATAGAATAAGCTTTCTTCACCTGACTCAATATCTGACCTTCCCCTAAAACAAGCGAATCCAAGCTGGCCGATACACGAAATAAATGTTCAATACAGTCGACTTCGCGATAATAAAAGATATATTCTTTCATATCAATGGGGCGAGCTGAAATACGCTCAAAAAAACATTGCATCGTCGGTAATGCATCGTCGGCATCATCCACAACAGCATACATTTCGGTCCGATTGCAAGTAGAGAGCAATACACATTCCCGAATATCATCATATTCATATAAATATTTTAGGGCCTTATGGATTTCTTCATCACTAAAAGAAAAACATTCCCGCACATCAACAGGGGCTGTTTTATGATTTAATCCCAATACTACAAGCTGCATAACGAATTTTTTCCTCCGCCTCTTTGAGCTTTCCAGCGGCTAGCAAAGCAAGAATATCTTCATCTAAAGACTCTTGCCAAAATTTCTGCCGCTGCTCTAATGATAAATTTCCTTGCTGTAAATTGTTGCGAACTTTACCTAATAAGTCAAGATAAAGTCCATATTCTTCACCGTACTGTGTCTCTAATTGCTGACGAATAAGTCTGGCAAACTTTGGACTCCCCCCTGTCGTTGATACAGTAAGTAAGAGATCACCGCGTCTTACTTGCGCTGGTACCATAAAATCACAGAGAGTGGGATCATCGACAATATTAACAAGTCCATGAGCTGCTTTAGCTTCCAAAGCAGCCTGACGATTCATGTCAGCATCATTTGTCGCACAAATTACAAGAAAGTAGCTCGCAAGATCCCCAGCCTGATAAGTACGCAAATAAGCTGAAAGACAGTGTCTTTCAGCAAGTTGTGACAATCGTACAGTCAGTTTGGGACTAAACACAGTCACTACGGCATTTGCTTTTAAGAGTGTCTCAATCTTTCGTTCCGCAACAAGACCGCCACCAATCACCGCACACTGTCTTCCTGTCAAATTCAAATTAATTGGATAAAAAGGCACAGCCATCACCACATTATTCTTCTTAATTCATAAGATTCGCGCTAAACGGAGCGATTCCTTTTTCCTGACTATAGTATGAGCAAAAAAGCAAAAAAAAAGAAGCCCTAAGGACTTCCATGAATAGACAATCAATTATTATCTTTACCAACAATGACAGTAATAGAATTACTATTTTCATCCCGTTTTACCTGGACGGCGCAACGAAAACCCAAGCTATTTAATTTATCGACGACAGCACTATTGTTCGTATGAGAAATAACTACAGTATTTGCTGTCGGGGTTCCCTGTGTAATAGACGAGACCTCAAATCCCTGTTCACGCATTATGGCAGCAATCTTCGCTCCTGTAGAACTCACCCCACTGGAATTTACAATCTCCACACGCACCTTACTGACGGGAGCCATAACAGGCTTGCTCACAGCATCTTTTGGCTTTGGTGCAGACTGAGCAGGTTGCGTCTTGGGCAGATCGACTATTTTCATTTCTTTCGGTACGGCTTCTGTATATTCCGTTGCAGTTTTTTCAGCGGTCGCCAAATATTTGCTATCGAAAATACCCATCACCCGTGCCATGTATTGACGTACAGATACTACATCAGGCAGCCAATAACTGATATCCTGAATATAGGCGGGCTTACCTGACACCATTTCGGTGTGCAACCCTTGTTTGTGAACTTCATTTAAAATTTTAGCTAAGTTCATCATATCGCCGATGGTCAAATCCGTTTTCACCGCTGAAGCGACCTCCGCAATAATACCAGGGATTCTTGGAATGACCATGGGACTTGTCACTTGATCCAATATAGCTTTCATAAATTTTTGTTGACGGCCCACACGACCAATGTCGCCTTCTTCATCACGATACCGCACATATTGAATAGCTGTCTTTCCATCCAGATGCTGCATACCTGGTTTCAAATCAATGACCAGTTTATCATAGGGATCTTCATAATGCATTCGTTTTTCCACGTTAATATCCACGCCGCCAATAGCATCAACGATTTTATCAAACGCGGCAAAATTGATTAGTAAATAATAATCAACAGGTACACCAACAAAGTCAGCCACAGTCTGTTCAGAAAGACGGTGTCCGCCATAAGCATAAGCAGCATTAATCTTATCATAGCCGTGACCAGGAATTTTCACCCGCGAATCACGTGGAATAGACAACAGCGAAGCCTGTTTTTCTTTCGAATCTACCGTCAATAATAATGTCGTATCCGAGCGTCCCACATCATCGTCGCGTTCATCAACACCTAAAACTAAAATATTTACTTTTTGTCCTGAACCTTCGCTTGTAGCTGGTTTCGCTTTACTAAAATCATTATCAAAAAAGTAAAAAGAAGCCGCAGCCACAAGGGCTATGAATAGCAAGAAAATAGCTCCAATTGCTATGCGCTTTCTTCGAACTTTACGTTTACGTTCCAATCTTTGACCCATAGAGCCTGCTGACATCTAAGTTTGCCTCCTCTTGCTGATATAATAAACAAAGGCCCAACTAGTTGGGCCTTTGTTTATTATATCAGCATCCGACAAAGTCAGTCAAGATTTTTATACCACATCAAAACCAACCGATTCAACTTCAGCTTTCAACTGGGTTAGGGTGGTTTTTTTGTGATCAAAGTCAACTGTCAATGTTCCTTCTTGTAAGTCAACAAGAGCACTCATGACACCGGGCAAACCGAGAACAGCTGTTTCTACGGACTGTTTGCAATGATTGCAAGTCATTCCGTTCACCTTGATGACTGCCTTATTTAAAGAAGCGCGAGGATCCCCACTTGTTTCACTCATAATACCAACCTCCTCAAATTAAACAATAATACACTCATTCTCTTTTTCTCAGGAAAAACCTGCTCATCACCATGAATAAGCAGGTTTTTCACAATTATTGTTGCCTTGGGAACTTTTTATCGATTAAATTCCAGATTTCCGGCTGTTCCTGTCCTAGCCGCCAAATAGCAATGCCTGCAGGATTGTACTTAGCGATAACATCCAATTTTGCAGCAGCACTTTTTTCATTTTCAAACCATACTTCACGATCATTGTATTTAAACCAGGGCGATTGTGATTGTTCATCATATTGAATCTTAGCACCACTCTTTTCAGCTTGCACAATCGCATCAACATAGTTAATCGTATCAGCTGATCCTCCTTTAGGCCAATCATAGCCATAAGCGCCAACCCCAATGATCACCTTCTGCGGACCGCCGCATTCATTAATAGCATATTGAATATTTTTTTCATACCAATGAATGTCAGCAATTGGGCCGGGTGGGGAAGTTGACCAATGATGATCGTATGTCATTATCTGTAAAAAATCACAATTTTTTGCTAATTCTCCATAATTATAGGCTCCTGAAACATCTGGTGCAACATCCACTTGTGGAAATACAGAGATAATCACCAACTTATTCATGGGATGTATTTTATCATACAATTCGGCCATGAAAGCCGTTAAATTATCGCGATGTTTCGGTGGCAACAGTTCAAAATCAATATTTACCCCATCATATTGTTTTTCAGAAAGTATTTTCGCAATATTGCCAATAACCTTGGTACGTATGGCCGGATCGCCTAGTACTCCATCCGTTGCCCCCGTCTTGTTCGTAATCAAGGGAAATACTTTTAATCCCAGTTGTCGCGCCGTATCATAGACCATTTGGCTTTCTTTCGTCTCTAACGTGCCATCTTTCGTAGCCCTGTACCAGAAGGGACCGACACCTGTCATGCTTTTAGCAAAAGTTTTCATGCTGGGAAATGAACCTGTTTTATCTGGTGTTCCGGGATAAGGATTTTCATAATAACCAATGACCATCCGCGCAGGCATGATAATGGGTGGTACGGCCTGGTTATCCATGCCTTTCGGCATATCTTGGAGCGGCTTTGGCGCTGGTTTACTCATACAGCCACCAACAAATAATACTGTCATCATAACAAAAAAGGTAACAACTAAAGTGGCGAGTCCAATCGACCTTCGCATAATTTCACCCTTTCGCTATTTTTTCATTAAACCTTGTTGATGATAGTATGAGCGGTGGAAAAATATCTTATGCTCAAAAAAACCAGCCTGCCAAAGCAAGCGGATTTTAAAAATAATAAAATCCTTAAATTAAGGAATAAATGAACCACCAATCGTCATAACTTCTCGTATAAGCTAATTGAACAGCTTCATCAGAGAATTTCTTTTCCCGCGATTCCTTTTTGGTACTGGAAATTTTTTCATTATCCTATAGGTTGGACTTATTTTATGATGAAATTCTAAAAATTACAACAAGTATATAATAAATAATGATATAATAAGAACAAGTTCCTGAGCGACGATAAAATATGTCTGCCAGAACCCACATATACAAGGACAATGGAGGGTGTATATTATGACTCAAAAAAGTTTATTATCCCCTATGCCGCCATTAGATGGCTGCGCTGTAAAGTTACTTGAAGATGCGCTCAATCGTTCTTCTTCCAAGACATTGTTACTTGAAATGGACAAGGCCCTTTACTTATTGTCACGGGAGGGACATTGGTTTAAATTTTCCTTATTGACGAAAAAACGAACAATCAAAAAAGCGACTATTTTTCAAACTTTGACGGATTTGTACAATCAAGCTGTCCACGGACAAAAATGGCGTATTACAACCAATAGTCTTTCATAATTTATTTTGAAAGATCAATGATTGAATCGTAATTTATAAAAAGAGAAGTCAGTATCACAACAAAAGTGATACTGACTTCTCTTTTTATAAATACGCAAAAAACACAGCTGAGAAACTAAGGCAGTTCCTTATAAATCTCCAAAAAACTATAAATAACACGTGCTGTCAATCCCCAAATTACATACTCTTGATATTGATAGAACAAGACAGAATAGGCACTACGTTTTCGCCAGTCTCGATTAAAATTAGCTGGCACAAGATCGAAAGGAAAACCTTCGGATGGTCGTGTAGCAACTTCCATCTGTGCAACAAGAGGCGGATGCTCCAAAAGAAAAGTAACGGGTACAGTAAATACCTTGCTTACTTCACTCTGACTCGGCCGAATATGGGCATAATCACTCAAGATACCAACATGTGAACAAATAATCACACCAAGAGGACTTACAAGGCATTTTAATGACCCTAACAATTGAATGTCTGTAGAGAGGATTCCCAGTTCTTCCGTTGTTTCACGAATAGCTGTCATGGCTGAATTCATATCTGTTTTTTCTACCTTGCCGCCAGGTAAACAAATTTCTCCTGGCTGCCAAGTGAGGTCCTGCGAACGCACCTCAAAAACGATGGACCACTCTCCAGCAATTTGCACAAGTGGAATTAACACAGCCGATGAAAAATAATCTTCTTCATTAGAAATCAATTGAAAACATTGTTCTTCATATTGCTTTAATTTTACAGAAAGCTTTGCTATATTCACGCTTCTGTCCACTCCTCAGCCTTACCTTTTTCTATAACCAGTGTATTCCTTTTAAATCAAAAAAAAACCTTCCCTAAGCTAAAAAAGTAAAGACCATTTTTAGCTGTCTTTCAAATATAAGAATCACTGTTATCGTAAGAGCCGAAGAAATATTTATAAATAAAATCTAGCATCGTTTAAAATGTAATATAATCGCCAGGTACTCCGCCCGGTGTCATCATCGGTACTACAAGCTGTTCAGGCCGTATTCTTGCAATAATTACCGCTAATTGATGACTGGCTGCAACTCTGCGGAAAGCTTGATCAAACTCGACCTGTGTGGTAACTCTCATGCCCTGAGCGCCACACGATGCAGCAAATTGTTCAAAATCAAACTCCTTTAACAGCGTTTGAGAATACCGCTCTTTATAAAATAGTTGCTGCCACTGTCGAACCATTCCCAGACTTTGATTGTCAAGCACAATGGATAATATCGGTTTTTGTTCACACGCCGCAGTATAAAGCTCCGTGCCAGTCATTTTAAAGCCCCCGTCACCTGCAATATGAATAACATCACTATCTGGCTGGGCAAATTTAGCACCGATGGCAGCTGGAAGACCGAAGCCCATTGTTCCAAATCCGCCTGACGTAATGAAGCTGCGTGGGCGTTCAATTGTAAGGAATTGCGCTGCCCACATCTGATTCTGCCCGACATCTGTTACATAAACCGTTGGTTTTCCAGCCTGAGCTTGATTCAAATATTCCATAATCCACTGTGCCGTGAGATCATCACCTGCTTCACACTGGCGTTCTTCCTGCCATGATGTAATTTCCTGCCACCACGAATTATAGCTAAGATTAGGCAAGATTGCCGTTAACTGTGTCAATGTGCACCGAATATCACCAACAAGGCCGACATAAGCATGAACATTCTTATCCATTTCTGAAGGATCAATGTCAATATGAACAATCATCTTATCATTACCATAATTGCCGCGGCTTCCTGTCGCCCGGTCACTAAAACGACTGCTTACAGCAAGAATAACATCAGCATGCTTAATAGCATTATTCGCTTTTATATGTCCATGCATTCCCGTCAGACCTAAAAACTGATCCTCTGAGCCAGGGAAAGCACCTAATCCCATTAATGTACTAACAACAGGAGCCCTGCATCTTTGTGCAAAGGAATAAAGGGCTGGGCCTGCACTGCCTCGGATGACACCACCGCCTACAAGAATAACCGGGCGCTGGGCTGATTGAAGAAGATTTTGAACCTTCATAAGTATTTCTTGACTAAGCGCTTCACCTGCCAGCTCTCCTTGTTCCGCTTTTGCAGCCTCCATAGTTTCCGCAGGCAGCTGGTAGTCAATCTGCATTATCTGGATATCGCAAGGAATATCAATGAGTACTGGCCCTGGCCGTCCTTCACCAGCAATTTTAAACGCCCTGCGAATAGTAACAGCCAATTGCTGAGGATCAGTCACTAAAAAATTATGCTTTGTAATGGCCATACTTAAACTAATCATGTCAGCTTCCTGAAAAGAATCCCGGCCAATCTGACTGGTAGCCACCTGTCCCGTAATAGCAACAAGAGGCACCGAATCCATATAAGCTGTAGCAAGACCTGTAACAATATTCGTCGCCCCTGGCCCAGATGTAGCAATGCAAACTCCTATCCGGCCGCTGCTGCGGGCATAGCCGTCAGCAGCATGAATCGCGCCTTGCTCATGCACAGTCCGTACATGATGGATTGGCGCATCATAAAGAGCATCGTAAAGTGGAAGTACCGCTCCGCCTGGAAAACCAAATACGATATCAACGCCTTGTTCAAGCAGACACTGAATAATGACTTCAGCCCCTGACAACTTCATCAACAATCACCTCTCCATTCACCTACTTTTTTAGCCATGGCATCATTTCGCGCAGTGTCCTGCCCACTTGCTCGATTGGATGAGCTGCCTCTTTGTTGCGTGCCGCTGTAAAAGCTGGACGGTTCAGCATATTTTCTAACAGCCAGTTTCTAGCAAACGTCCCATCTTGAATTTCATGAAGGACCTGCCTCATCTCTGTTCGAGTCTCATCCGTTATAATGCGACTCCCTGTCACATAATCGCCCTGTTCCGCTGTGTCACTGACAGAATAACGCATTTTGGCCATGCCGCCTTCATAAATCAAATCAATAATTAATTTCATTTCATGAAGACATTCAAAATAAGCCACTTCCGGCTGATAGCCCGCCTCAACAAGTGTCTCAAAACCTGCTTTGATAAGAGCAGTTAGCCCACCGCACAGAACAGCCTGTTCACCAAAGAGATCTGTTTCTGTTTCTTCCTTAAATGTTGTCATAAGAACACCCGCACGCGTGCCGCCAATGCCACAAGCATAAGCAAGTGCCAAATCCTGCGCACCGCCTGTTGCATCCTGATGAACAGCAATCAAACAGGGCACGCCCTTTCCTTCTTCATACATACGACGTACAAGATGACCAGGGCCTTTGGGCGCAACCATAAACACATCGACACCTGCTGGTGCAACAATCTGATTAAAATGGATATTGAAGCCATGAGCGAAGGCCAAAGCGCTGTTCGATTTTAAGTTAGGTTGAATTTCTTCAGTATAAACCTTTGCTTGTTTTTCATCAGGAATCAGCACCATTACAACATCCGCTGCAGCAGTTGCCTTGGCAACTGTCGCTACTGTCAACCCCGCTGATTTTGCCTTGTCAACAGACTTACTTCCTTCATAAAGTCCGACAATTACATTTACACCGCTTTCCTTCAAATTTAAAGCATGAGCATGGCCCTGACTACCATAGCCAATAACAGCCACAGTTAAATCCTTCATTTTTCCAAATTTTGCATCCTTGTCATAATACATCTTAGCCATAATATCTCTCCTCGTTTTTGTTTATATTTTTTGAAAAACTTGATTTCCTGTCAATTTGACTTCCACTACTTCAATTAACTTGTGTAACATTTTTACAAGCTGTTGATTTACACTCCCCTCTTCCGCTATTAAAGTAATTTCAAGAAGACGATGATCAGGAGTAGATATAACTGAAAGAGAATCGACATTCAGTCCATAACGTGCTAGGAGACGAAATACCCGTAATAATACATTCGGCTGATTTTCCACTACCATACACAACTGTTCTTGCATGTAGACTCCTCCCTTTTTAAATAAATAAAAACCTCTTACCTCCTTGAACTAATCAAGGGGCAAGAGGTTAATCTCGCGGTACCACCCTTATTCGCATGAGCTAATCGTACAAAACTCATACATCTCTCATCAGGTCTAACAACCCTAGCAATATAACGGTTGCGCTCATAACGAGCTGTTTCCGGCGCGGCCTACTACAAACTTCAGCCTTGCAGTTCAGGAGTGATCAATTATATATTTCTGCTACCGATTCACACCAACCACCGGCTCTCTGAAACAGACAGATACATAAATATCTCCATCACAACTTTTAATTACATCTATTATATTATGTTACATTGGTTATTAATTCATTGTGTAACTTTAATTAAGTATACAATAGCAAAAATAGACTGTCAATACAAATATTTGAATTTGGAAATATTCACGGAACAGCAACATAATCGCCAAGCGTCCCCCCCGGTGTCATCATCGGCATTACCAGTTGATTATCCGGTATTTTTGCAACAATAACTGCAGAGTGACCACTATTTGCAGCTTTTTGAAAAGCCTCAACAAATTCGGCCTGCGTTGCGGCCTTCATGCCCTGAATACCACAAACTTCTGCAAATTGTGCAAAATCAAACTCTGTTAGCAGTGTTTGCGAATACCGTTCATTGTAAAAAAGCGTCTGCCACTGACGGACCATTCCTAAGCTTTGATTATCAAGAACAATGGACAAAATCCTTTTTTGCTCGCGTGCCACAGTGTATAGCTCCATGCCAGTCATCTTAAAACCTCCATCGCCGGCAATATGAATAACCTGACTGTCCGGCTGAGCAAAAGTGCTTCCAATCGCAGCCGGAAGGCCAAAACCCATTGTTCCAAAACCACCGGACATAATCAAGCTACGTGGTCGTTCAATAGAAAGGTATTGCGCCGCCCAAATTTGATTCTGTCCGACATCCGTTACATAAACTGTCGGCTTCCCGGCCTGTGTCTGATTCAAATACTCCATAATCCATGGTGCCGTAAGCTGTCGTTCTTTTGGGTATTGAACTTTCTCCTGCCATCCTCGAATCTCCTGCCACCAAGAATCATAGTAAAGAATTGGGAAGTTCTTAGCAAGCATTGTCAGTGTCTGACGAATATCACCCACAAGCCCGACGTAAACGCCAATATTCTTATCCAGCTCAGATGGATCAATATCAATATGAACAATCATTTTATCATTGCCATAACCGCTGCGACTTCCTGTAACCCGTTCATTCAAACGGCTACTTACAGCGATAATCACATCTGCCTGTATGATGGCCTGATTCGCAAGTATATGTCCATGCATTCCTGTCAGACCTAAAAATCGCTCATCAGACCCTGGAAAACCACCTAACCCCATCAAAGTACTGACAACAGGAGCCCGGCAACGCTCAGCAAAAGCATACAGTTCTCGGCTACCATTTCCCCGAATAACACCACCGCCAACTAAGATAACGGGGCGCTGCGCTGCTTGTAAAGCTGACTGGGCCTGCAAAATCTGATCATAATATTCTTCCCTTATTTCCGTTTGATCTGCTTTTTCACCCATAGACTCATCTAGTGGCTCATAATCAATCAGCATCGTTTGAATATTGCTTGGAATATCAATAAGCACCGGTCCCGGCCGTCCTTCGACAGCAATTTTAAACGCCCTGCGAATAGTAACAGCCAATTGCTGAGGATCAGTCACTAAAAAATTATGCTTTGTAATAGCCATACTCATACTGATCATGTCCGTTTCCTGAAAGGAATCCCGGCCAATCTGACTGGTAGCCACCTGTCCCGTAATAGCAACAAGAGGCACCGAATCCATATACGCTGTAGCAAGACCTGTAACAATATTCGTCGCTCCCGGTCCAGATGTAACGATACAAACACCCGGGCGCCCACTGCTACGAGCATAGCCGTCAGCAGCATGAATCGCGCCTTGCTCATGCACAGTCAGTACATGATGAATTGGCGCATCGTAAAGAGCATCGTAAAGAGAAATGACAGCTCCTCCAGGGAAACCAAATACGGTATCGACGCCTTGTTCAAGCAGACACTGAATAATAACTTCAGCCCCTGGTAACTTCATTAGCTATCACCTCGCCTTCATAAATTAGAACACTATTTTTTCAGCCACGGCATCATCTCACGCAGTGTCCTGCCCACTTGCTCGATTGGATGAGCTGCCTCTTTGTTGCGTGCCGCTGTAAAAGCTGGACGGTTCAGCATATTTTCTAACAGCCAGTTTCTAGCAAACGTCCCATCTTGAATTTCATGAAGGACCTTCCTCATTTCTGTTCGAGTCTCATCCGTTATAATGCGACTCCCTGTCACATAATCGCCCTGTTCCGCTGTGTCACTGACAGAATAACGCATTTTGGCCATGCCGCCTTCATAAATCAAATCAATAATTAATTTCATTTCATGAAGACATTCAAAATAAGCCACTTCCGGCTGATAGCCCGCCTCAACAAGTGTCTCAAAACCTGCTTTGATAAGAGCAGTTAGCCCCCCGCACAAAACAGCCTGTTCACCAAAGAGATCTGTTTCTGTTTCTTCCTTAAATGTCGTCATAAGAACACCCGCACGCGTGCCGCCAATGCCACAGGCATAAGCAAGTGCCAAGTCCTGCGCACCGCCTGTTGCATCCTGATGAACAGCAATCAAACAGGGCACGCCCTTTCCTTCTTCATACATACGACGTACAAGATGACCAGGGCCTTTGGGCGCAACCATAAACACATCGACACCTGCTGGTGCAACAATCTGATTAAAATGGATATTGAAGCCATGAGCGAAGGCCAAAGCGCTGTTCGATTTTAAGTTAGGTTGAATTTCTTCAGCATAAACCTTTGCTTGTTTTTCATCAGGAATCAGCACCATTACAACATCCGCTGCAGCAGTTGCCTTGGCAACTGTCGCTACTGTCAACCCTGCTGATTTTGCCTTGTCAACAGACTTACTTCCTTCATAAAGTCCGACAATTACATTTACACCGCTTTCCTTCAAATTTAAAGCATGAGCATGGCCCTGACTACCATAGCCAATAACAGCCACAGTTAAATCCTTCATTTTTCCAAATTTTGCATCCTTGTCATAATACATCTTAGCCATAATATCTCTCCTCGTTTTTGTTTATATTTTTTGAAAAACTTGATTTCCTGTCAATTTGACTTCCACTACTTCAATTAACTTGTGTAACATTTTTACAAGTTGTTGATTTACACTCTCCTCTTCCGCTATTAAAGTAATTTCAAGAAGTCGGCGATCAGGAGTAGATATAACTGAAAGAGAATCGACATTCAGTCCATAACGTGCTAGGAGACGAAAAACTCGCAGTAAGACGTTCGGCTGATTTTCAACTATCATACACAACTGTTCTTTCACGTGGACTCCTCCTTTTAATCAATAAAAAACACCCCTGCTAAGTTTACTTAGCAGGGGTGCAATTCGCACGGTACCACCCTTTATTCACTCCATACGGCTTATTAAATCCGCTTCTGCTATAACGTGCAGGTGACGCTTTCATTTAGTAAGCACAAGAAACTGTGCAGTTCAAGAAAGAGTTCCTAGGTGAGTTATTCGCAATTAGTCCCGCACCGATTCTCAGCCCCACCGGTTCTCTGTAAGCAGATTACTAATGCCTTTTTCCTAGTCATTACTTTTAACTATCATTGTGTAACTTTGTAAAGTTTGATTAGGTTCTATTATTACATTACTTTAAGGTTCTGTCAAGCTTGTTTTTACACTTTTATCGCAAAAATACTGTAACATTTAGTAAACATGTAAACAATTAAGAAAAACTGCTACAAAGAAGAAATCAGCACAGCAAAAAGACCACGCAACTCCCTATCCTCCCAGGCCTGACCGAGCGCTTTGCCATCCATGGCGCGCTCGGCACTAGGCCATCCGTGGCCGTCGCAAGTACTTTCGGCGTATGCGGGCTTAACTTCTGTGTTCGGTATGGGAACAGGTGGATCCCCTTAGAGCAGCCTCGACGTCCATTGCAATCCATCTACTTCTTCCCGTCTGCGTGCGCTCTCTTCGGTACCTATCAGTACGACTCCGTTCACGTACTCGACAGTCATCGTAGCTGAATCACACTGAACGGTCTTCTCCATAAATTGCACTTATATGCGCACATAAAACAAAAACAGCACTCACAAGT